>JAQCHM010000124.1 GCA_027730885.1 Actinomycetota bacterium
GTCGTGGCCTTCTGTTCATCGGTGAGATCGACGAGGGCATCGATGTCGTCGACGCCGTCGTAGGCGCATCGCATCAGCCCTGCGGTGAAGGCCGAGTTACCCCCGGAGAGGGCGAAGGGTGCCCGTTCGAGGAGCGTGACGCGAGCGCCGCCGTCGTGGGCGGCCAAGGCGGCGCAGAAGCCGGCGTTGCCGCCACCGACGACGACGACATGAGGCTGGGACATGATCTCTCTCTCTCTCTCTCTCTCTCTCTTCTGAACGGGCTGACGATCGGGAGGGCTGCATCGTGACGGCGGCTACATGGCGAACGCGGTTACATGGTGAAGGAGAGGTTGCGAACGGCCCGCGCTCCGATCTCGCCGTCGCCCGTCCAGCTGATTCGACCGGCCGCCACCTCCGCCTCGGGGTCGATCCGGCCGCAAGCCAGCATCACGAACGTCGTCGAGTCAGCGCTGACAGTGACGTCGGGAGCGTCGAGTTCGGCGACGACCTGGGCCCGACCCTCGACCCGGACGAACACATCCCGGACGACCGGCCCCGTCAAGTGAATCGCCATGCTCTTGCCGTCGGGCAACCCGATCTTCTTGCCGGCGATGTAGCCCATCGACATGACGACCTCCTCGATCGATCGCTCGGCCGCGAGGCCCGTCTCCGACGCGGCCGGTCGACCGAGGGGTAAGCGCATGTCGCGTTCGTGGACCCAGAAGTCGAACGCGCGAATGTCCATGAATCGGCCGTAGGTCGCTGGTCCGACCGGGGTCGGGGACGGACGTGCGAAATCGGCATCGGTCAGGGCCGAGATCTCCGCTCGGCGTGCGGCGATCAGCCGCCGGTAGTCGGCCGCCAGTTCGGCCCCTGTCCACGCCCGAGCCTGCTCGAGGTAGGCAGCGATCGCACCGAACGGCAGCGGGTCGTCGGCCGACGAAGGCAACCAGCCGGTGAGTCCGCGCTCCACGGCGGCAAGGTGTGCGAGGACCCCCTTCACCGTCCAATCCGGACACAGGGACTGCACGGACCAGTCGTCCTCGGTGAGCTCGTCGAGAAGCCGGTCGATCGACGGCCAGACGGCGTCGTAGTTGTCCAGGATTCGTGACAGATCGCTCATCGCAGCACCGTACAGAACCTCGTCGGACTTGACCAACGTCGATCCATCGAACAGCGTGACGGCATGAAATTCGGCTACCTCTCCCACAACAACGTCGAAGGCATCAAGCCTCAGCATCTCGCCTCCGAGCTCGAGGCGCGCGGCTTCGACTCGATCTGGATGCCCGAACACAGCCACATCCCGACCGATCGTCGTACGCCCTACCCGGCGGGAGGAGAACTCCCGTCCAGCTACTACCGCATGATGGATCCACTCATCTCGCTGATGAGCGCGGCAGCCGGGTCGGACACCTTGGAGCTCTTCACCGGCATCTGCCTGATTCACGAACATGACCTCCTCGACCTGGCGTGCGCGTGCGCGACGCTCGACGTGCTCTCTGGTGGACGGTTCCACCTCGGCATCGGCGTGGGTTGGAACGAGGAGGAGCTTGCCAACCACCGACCCGACTTGTCGTTCAAGCTGCGCTACTCGGCCATGCGGGAGCGAGTGGCCGCCCTCCGGGTCGCCTGGAGCGAGGAGCGGGCATCCTTCGATGGGACGTGGGATTCGTTCTCGGAGTCGTTCGTCTACCCGAAACCGACGCGCGGGACCATTCCCATCTCGCTCGGCAACGCGGGCCCGGTCGGCATCAAGCACGCAGCCGACTACGCCGACGAGTGGTGCCCCATTGATGCTTCCATGCTGAACGTCAACGGCAGGCCCGACGTCCCTGGCGCCATCGAGTTGTTCCGCCGGTTGGCGACCGAAGCCGGACGGGACCCCGACTCGATCCCCATCACCATCCATTCGTTCAAGGTAAGCGAGAGCCGATTCGAGCAGTACGCCGCGCTGGGCGTCGAACGCATCGTCCTGTTCCCTCCGTCGATGGACGTGGTGTCGGTCGACGTGACGCTGACCCATCTCGACAAGCTGACCGAGGTCGTCCAGCAGTTCGCCTGACAGCTCCCGAGCAACCCACCGGACATCAAACGCGCGCCAGGACGGCCTTGAGGTAGGCGCCTTCGGGGAAGGTGACAGGGTGGTCGAGGGCATGGCCGGTCACGAGCGCGTCCTGCAGGGGACGTCCGAGTCCGGCCGCGACGTTGCCGACGGTCTCGACGAAGGTGTCCCGATCGACCCGGGACGAGCACGAGGCCTGGAAGAACCAGCCGCCCGGCTCAACCAGGCGAACCGCGAGGTCGGTCAGGCGACGGTAGGCACGAATGGCCCCGACCGTCTGGTCGGCTCGGGACGCGAACGAGGGAGGGTCGATGACCACAACGCCGTAGCTGCGCCGCTCTCGTACCAGGCGCTCGAGCACGGCGAATGCATCGCCGGTAGTGGTCTCGACACTGCAGCGGCCGACATCGGCCCGCTCTGCGTTGTGCCCCAGGTTCCGGCGTGCTGCCTCGAGCGCATAAGGGTTGAGGTCGACCAACTGCACCGACGACGCTCCACCGGCCGCAGCGTGCGTGGCGAAACCGCCGGTGCACGAGAAGACATCGAGCACACTCGATCCTCGCGAGCGCTCACCGACGAGCCAGCGGTTCTCTCGTTGGTCCAAGAAGTGACCCGTCTTCTGGCCGGTACGGGTGGCTGCTTCGAAGACCAGACCGTTCTCGGTGAACAACACCGGATCGGCGATCGCACCGACGAGGACCCGGCCGTCGGCCAGACCCTGACCACGGGCGGCGGCCGCGGTGTTGCGAGACGAACGGAACACGACCGCCTCGACTCCGGGCTGCATCGCCAACAGCTCGACGAGGACCGGGAGATGCGGCAACCAGGCCGCCGAGTACACCTTGAGAACCAGCACCATCCCGTAGCGATCGACGATCAGACCTCCGAAACCGTCGTTCTCCCCGTTGATCAGCCGATAGCCAGTAGTCGGCGCATCGTCGTGCTGCGTGTCCACGAGAACAGCTCTGCCGGCCGCGGCCACCTCGATCTTGTCGGCCCAGAACGCGGCATCGATCGACTTCGGTTTACCGACGTGGAGCAGTCGAACGCGGATCGGCGAGGCCGGATCGAGGAGGCCGACGCCGACGAACGCCCGCCTGTCGTCGAAGACGATGGCGAGGTCGCCGGGAGCACCGTCGTGGGAGAAGCTGACGATCGACCGGTCGAACAGCCACGGATGCCCTGATCGGATACGACGAAGTGCATCCTTCGTCACTCGTACGGCAACCCGCCGATCGGGCGGGGGATTCATGGCTTGCTGATCCATCGGGACATCCAGATCGAGTCATTGACCTCGAACCCCTGGCGAAGATAGAGGCGGCGTGCTCCCTCGTTGACCGCCTCGGTCTCGAGGAACATCCGACCGATGCCGCGTCGTTCACACTCAGTGACCGCGGCGCTGAGCAATGCCGAGCCAGTCCCCAGGCCCCGAGGCTCGGCATACACCTCGTCGATCAAGGCTTCTCGTCCGCCGGATTCGAGGCTGTACCCCCAGGTGAGGACCAGATAGCCCACCAAATCGCGCCGAGCTGGCGCGACGTCGTCGCATTCGGCGAGCAGCACGACACCGAACCGATCGTCTTCGAGAAGCGGTGCGATGCTGGCCGACGTCTTGGTCGGGTCGAAGGCGTCGTGGGAGCGATCGTTCGCGATGACGGCCGCGAACCTCGAACACAACTCGCCGATCTCGGCCCGGTCCGCACGGGTCGCTGGGCCTACACGAAAGGACATCCGACGGCGGTCGCTCAGCCTTGCAGCGTGCGTTGACGCAGCCGGCGCATGCCGCTGAGCCAACGATCGATGTTGTCACCCTTACGGCGCACATACTCCTCGACTGCGGGGTGCGGGAGAACGTAGAACCGTTCTTCACGCAGCGTGTCGACGACCACCTGGGCCAGTTCGTCGGCCTCGATGATGCCATCGGTCTGACCATCCCCGAGGCTCTTGGGCGCCATCGCGGTATTGACGCCCTGGGGGCACAGGACCGAGACCTTGATGCCCTCGTCGCCATGGGTGATGGCGAGGAACTCGGCAAGCTTCACCGCCGCCGCCTTGGTCACGCTGTACGGGCCCGAGCCGAGGGCCGCCAACAGGCCGGCGGCCGAGGCGGTGTTGAGCAGGTAGCCCTCACCACGGGCGATCATCGACGGCAGCACCGCCCGCGCGGCGTAGACGTGGGACATGACGTGAAGATCCCATTGCTTCTGCCAGACGTCGTTGGCGGCATCGGTGAGGACCCCCTCGCCGCCGGCTCCGGCATTCGAACAGAACAAGTCGATTGGCCCGAACTGTCCGATGGTCCATTCGACCAAGTCGATGATCTGCTGTTCGTCGGTCACGTCGCAGGCACGACCGGCACAGCCCAGTTCGGCTGCCGCCGTGGACACCGCTTCGGCGCTCAAGTCGGCCAGCACCACCGCTCGTGCTCCCTGTTCGAGGAAGGCCTTGGCCATCGCCCGACCAATTCCGCCACTCCCGCCGGTGATGACCGCAACCTTGTCTGAAAGCTCCATGCTCGGAGCTTAGGACCTTTCGTCGGCCGGTCCCCAGCCGATAGTGGGGCATGACCTCTCGCCGCCGCGCGGCGTCAACGCTGCTGCTTCTGCTCGTCGGCGCCTGCACGAACGCCACGTCAGACGGTTCACTCGATGCGGCTCCCGACCGACTGGCGGCGACCGACCGTGCTGACCGAACGCCGGCACCGAGTGTCGTCGGGGGACTTCGAGGATTTGCGTTGGCCGATGCATCGGGGGTCGCGCTCCGCACCGCCGGGGGTGAAATCGATTTCCTGACCGGCATCAACGTCGGCTCTGCTGTTCCCGGCCGCATGCCGGCCGAGCTGGCGGTCGACGCCCCGACGTGGCGCCGATGGTTCGGAATGATCGGCGAAACGGGGGTCCACGCGATCCGGATCTACACCGTGCAACCTCCGTACTTCTACGACGAGTTGCTCGCTTACAACACGGCGCACCACACTCGGCCTCTCTACCTCGTACACGGCGTCTGGATACCCGAGGACCAGGCGGTTGAGGCCCGGAACCTCTCCGATCCCGAAGTGATCGACCAGACCGAGACCGACATCGACGACGCCGTCGCTGTCATTCACGGCGATGCGACCCTACCCAAGCGCCAGGGTTACGCATCGGGCACCTACACGTCCGACGTCTCCCCGTGGCTGCTTTCTTGGGTGTACGGCGTCGAGATGGACCCCAACCTGGTGTCGCAGTCGGACAAGGCCAACAGCGGGCAGGCCTACGAAGGACAGTTCGTGACACCGACCGAGGACCCCTCCCCGACCGAGGTCTGGTTGGCTCGCATGATCGATCGACTGGCCGCGGCCGAGGCCGCGTACGGCAACACCATGCCCCTGTCGTTCTCGAATTGGCCAACGACCGATCCGCTTGAACACCCGAGCGAGCCCTTGGCCAGCGAGGATCTGGTCAGTATCGACGCCAACCACTTGCGCGCCACCGATCGATGGCCCGGCGGCATGTATGCGAGCTATCACGCTTATCCGCACTACCCGGACTTCCAGCGGTACGAGCCGGGGATCTTCGACTACGCATACCGCGATCGCGAGGACGCCTACGCCGGTTACCTCGCCAAGCTGCGTGACCACCATCTGGAGGCCGACCTTCCCGTCATGGTCATGGAGTTCGGGGTCCCATCATCGATCGGATCGGCCCACGGCGGTTCGCTCGGGCGAGATCAAGGCGGTCACACCGAGCAGGAGGCGATGGCCATCAACGCCGATCTGCTTCGGACCCAGTTCGATCTGGGGCTCTTGGGCGGCTTTGTGTTTGCATGGCAGGACGAATGGTTCAAACGGACCTGGAACACCATGGACACCGAGATCCCGGCCGATCGTCGCCAACTCTGGCAGAACCCACTCACCAACGAGGCCAACTTCGGACTGGTGGCCATGGACGCAGGCGAAGGAGGGCCACCGATCGTGATCGACGGCGACGGGGCCGACTGGATGACAGCCAACTCCCCGGTGATCACGAGTCGGCCGATCATCACGTTCGGGAGGTCAGAGCGACCCATGACGAGTCCTACCTGTACCTCCGCCTCATCCTGAACGCCGAAGTCGAAGGCGAACCGACCAAGGCGCCAAAACCGATCACGGTGGGGTTCGACGTGCTTCCCGGAGGCAACGGTGGGCTCCCCGGGTCGATCGGCGCCGGACCGAACGACGACACCGCGATCGTGTTCGAGGCCCAGGGGAACTCGTTCGACGAAGCCAACGCGTACATCAGGGCCTCGAACGGCTACAACGACCTGACGCTGGGCCTCGCGCTCGGCTTCCACGACGTCGCCCGGGCCTCGGTGGCCGAAGGTAGTGGGGTGTGGAATGCACAGCGCCTCAACATCAATCGCCCACTCACGGTGCCGGGCGCCGGACCGGGCGGCTCGAACCTCGATCTGCCGATCGAATGGTTCGAACTCAACCCGCTCAGGTCGGGAACCAGCGACCCCGCTTCGGACAAGTACGACTCGCACACGCTCTGGGCGGCGACCGGCGAGATGATCGAGATGCGGGTGCCCTGGGCGATGGTCGGGCTGGCCGATCCTTCGTCGTTGGCGGGCCTCGTGGTCGCAGCCGACGGCTCATTGTCGACGGCCCCGGTCGACTGCGTTGGGATCACGGTCGTCGACGGCGACGACGCCCAGACCACCGCCGGCTACGCGTGGGAGCCTTGGAACAGTGTCAGCTGGCGGGAGCGACCGAAGGCCGGGCTGCAGACCTTCGTCGACATGGTGCGGGAGCTCAACGGCCAATAGGGTGCGGCATGGACGTATCCGCCGCAGTGCAAGAGCTCATCGATCGCCAGGTCGGCGAGGGCCATCAGATCGGTGTCCAGGTCGCCGCCTACCGGTCGGGCGAACCGTGGTTCGATGTGGCCGCCGGCCTCATGGGGCCCGAAGATGCCCGTGCTGTTGAGGCGGACTCGCTGTTCCTCAGCTTCTCGTCGACCAAGGGCATCGCCGCGCTGGCCGTGCATCAGCTCGCAGACCAAGGCGTGCTGGACCTGGATGCTCCGGTTGCGCACTACTGGCCCGAGTTCACGGCCAACGGCAAGGGATCGCTGACCGTCGCCGAGGCGATCAGCCATCAGGGCGGGCTGCACGCAATGCCCGAGCCCTTTGCGCCCGAGCACATCACCGACTGGGAGGCGGGCGTCGCGCGCACGGCGGCCGCGATGCCCGCGTACGAACCGGGAACGGCGACCGGGTATCACGCGGTGACGTTCGGCTGGATTGTCGGAGGCATCGTCGCCGGCGCCACTGGCCGCCACGTCCAGCATGTGATCCACGACAACATCGCCCGGCCGCTCGGGCTCGAGGACGAACTCTTCGTCGGTATCCCTGCCAATGGCGACGTCGACGATCGCCTGACCACGCTCGAGCTTCTGGCGGCAGGCGACGGCCTCCCCATTCCCGACGACGCCGACTTCTACAAAGCCATGCCCAAGGCGATGTGGCCGTACTTCAACACGATGCCCTTCCGCACCGCCTGTCTGCCGAGCGGCAACGGCCACTTCACCGCACGGGCGCTGGCCAGGATGTACGGGGCGCTGGCCAACGGGGGCGAGATCGACGACGTGCGGCTGATCTCACCCGCCGGCCTCGAGCGTATTGGCCGCCTCGAGACCGACCGCGTCGATCGGGTGCTCGGCGTCCCGCTTCGCAAAAGCGCCGGCTTCTTCCTCGGGGGCCTTGGACTCGATCTGAAGGGCAATATGGTCCACGGCCCGATGGGGCCGAGCGAAGCGGCCTTCGGTCACCCCGGCGCCGGAGGATCGATCGGCTTCGCCGACCCGACGCTTGGCCTGGGCGTTGGCGTGACCCTGAACAAGATGCAGTACCCCATGCCCGGCGAAGGCGTCACCCTGGAGATCTGCGACCTGATCCGAGAACTCACCGCCTGACGTCCGAGGCCGCTGTCAGCGGCTGCTCAGTCCCTCGTCGCGAACGCCTAGGTCGACGGTCGTTGCGCCCGAGGACACAGAACTCGTCGCCCTCAGGATCCGCCAAAACCACCCAGGGGGAGTCCCCCTGGCCGACGTCGACCCGCGAAGCGCCGAGTCCGATCAACCGGTCAACTTCCGCACGCTGATCGTCGGGACGCAGATCGATGTGAACGCGGTTTGGCCCTCGCTTGGCATCATCGACGGCCAAGAACAGGATCCCGGGGAACCAATCAGCCCTTTGTTGAATCTCGAACTCCACTGGGTCGTCGTTGACGATCACCCACCGAAGCGCCTCACTCCACCAGTGGCCGAGCGCGACGGGGTCACGGCTGGCGACGACGACCTGCTCCCACGCAAGGCTCGTGGGCCAGACGATGGCCAACCATCCAGTGCATCACGTCGGGATTTCCGACCTCGTCGAAGACCGGTGCAGGGCCGAACGGGCTGGAACTCTGCGGGCCGTTGTTTCCGTGGTGGTGGGCCTGGTGGGGCTCGAACCCACGACCGAGCGATTATGAGTCGCCTGCTCTAACCACTGAGCTACAGGCCCGCGTTAAACGGAAGGCTAGCGGGCTTCTTCTCGACCGAAGAACGGGACGCGA
>JAQCHM010000125.1 GCA_027730885.1 Actinomycetota bacterium
GGCGTCGATCCGGTGACCTACCGCTTTTCAGGCGGTCGCTCTGCCAACTGAGCTACCCGACCCTGTCGCACCCGACGGGCGGGGCGGCGAGGATGAATGGCGGTCCCGACGAGATTTGAACTCGCGGCCTCCGCCTTGACAGGGCGGCGTGCACTCCAGACTGCACTACGGGACCAGATTGTATTGCGTACCGAGCGACTCTAGCACCCCCAACGGGATTCGAACCCGTGTTCCTGCCGTGAAAGGGCAGTGTCCTAGGCCGCTGAACGATGGGGGCCTGCTGACTGGCTCAACGCCCGTGAAGGCTGCGCCAATTTAGCGGGATCCGCCGGATTTCACACTCGGTTTTCAGGTCAGACCCTGCACGATCTCCTCGAGCGCCATGCCCAGGACCTGGTAGACGTGGTAGGCGTCGGCGTGAGGATCGTCGGTTGACGGGCCATCGTCGTCTTCGCTGACGTCGAGTTGTGTGCCCAGAACCAGACGCAGGTCGTTGACGGTCCGCATCCAGGCGAGGAGCTCTTCTTCGCTCAAGGTCTTCTGATCGACGGTTGCCCGTACCTGGTCGATCGACGCCTGCCGCTGATCGATCAACTCTCCACGGGCGAAGACCTGGTAACCGGCGTCTCGTTCGGGGTCGTCGGGGTAGGCGGTGGGAAACAGGCGCCGGAGCATCGGGGCATCGTCGCCGAGCACCTCTTCGAGTTGACCCGCGAGATCGGCGATGAAGCGCTTTAGGTCCGTGTCGATGTCGAAGGAGTACGACCCGTCTCTGAGGCGCCGGATCGGTCGCCTGAAACTCGCCACCTCAGCTTTCCTGTTCCATGGTCGCCCAAAGGCCGAATGCGTGCAGCTTGTGGACGTCGCGCTCGGCCTCGGTACGCGTGCCGCCGCTGACGTTGGCACGGCCCTTCTCGTGGACGTCGAGCATCAGCTTGGTCGCCTTCTCCTTGGAGTAGCCGAACACGGTCTGGAACACGTAGGTGACGTACGACATGAGGTTGATGGGGTCGTTCCATACCACGACGATCCAGGGGCGATCGGTGTCGAGCTCCTCGTCGGTGGTGACGATCGGTTCGGCGACCTCGAGCGGCTGGGTCATTGCCGGCCCGCGGGCGATCGTTCGAAGAGGCCGAGGTGCATCCAGATGACCGAACACCAGATGGCCACTGCGCCGACGATGTGTAGTTCGACCAGACCGGCGGGAATGCCCGCAGCGTACTGCCAATAGCCAATGCCCCCTTGGATAACGAGGATCGCCATCAGCCACCGGATGATCGGCGGCGGCTTCGCCCTCGTCGCGAGGGCGAACGCCGCGATGGCGGCCAGCAGAAGCCAAGCCAGGAGGCTGTGTGCGCGGGCGATCGAAACGAGCGAGAGGTCGAGCCGGTCCGCTCGGGTGTCGCCCCCGTGGGGCCCGGTGCCGCTCACCAGCGTGCCCGCGACGAGCACGAGCGAGGCGAGCAGCACGACGACTCGGCTGTGCCAGATACGGCAGGGCGGGTACGCGGGCCTGGTGTCCGCCGACCCCGCCCTTGCCCGGGCGGCGAGGACGAGGACGTTGGCCATGAGCGCGGCGGAGAGCAGGAAATGGACCGCCACGAACAGTGGATGAAGATCGACCAGCACCGTCATTCCCCCGAGGAGGATCTGTATGACGACACCCGCGACCAGCCCCCAGGACCAGCGCACGAGGTCGGAGCGCCTTGGCGTCCGTCGGTACGCGAGCCAGACGACCAGCCCGACCGACGCCGACACTGCGAGCGAGATGAGCCGGTTGCCGAACTCGATCCAAGGGTGGAACCCCCATTCGGGGACGATGCGGTCGGCGGAACACTGGGGCCAGTCCTCGCATCCGAGGCCTGAACTGGTCAGTCGGACCGCTGACCCGGTGAAGATGATGCCCGCCAACAACACCGCCGCGACCCAGACAACCTTTACGTAGAACTCAGGCGAGACGGTGCGAGCGGCCCCGGCGCTGGAGGTCGGCGTCTCGACGGCGGTCATGCGGACAATCTACCGGGTGCCCTGGCGGGCTTCGGCTCGGTACCCTCTCCCCGTGGTGTTGACCGCGACCGCCTCGAGATCCAGAGCTGCCGCCTTCGTCGCGCTCACCAAACCGCGGATCATCGAGCTGCTGTTGGTCAGCACCGTTCCCACCATGGTGCTCGCTGAACGGGGACTGCCCTCGGTCTGGCTCATGGTCGCGACCGTCGTCGGAGGCACCCTTGCCGCCGGCGGTGCGAACGCCTTCAACATGTACGTCGATCGTGACATCGATGCCAAGATGGAGCGAACAAAGGGTCGCCCCCTGGTGACCGGTGAGGTGACCCCTGGCGAGGCCATGGTCTTCGCGTTGGCCATCGAGGGGTTGGCGTTCGTCTGGCTCTGGGTATTCGTTAACCTGCTCTCCGCGGTGCTCGCTGTGGCCGCATGTCTGTTCTACGTCTTCATCTACACCCTGTGGCTGAAGCGGACGTCCACACAGAACATCGTCATCGGCGGCGCTGCAGGGGCAGTCCCTGTGCTCATCGGGTGGTCGTCGGTGACCAACGCCGTGGGATGGCCGGCGGTGGTCCTCTTCGCCGTCATCTTCTTCTGGACCCCACCGCATTTCTGGGCGTTGGCCATCCGCTACGAGGACGACTACGCGGCCGCTGGGGTCCCGATGATGCCGGTTGTGGCCGGTCACCGGAGCACTGTTCGGCAGATCCTGGTGTACTCGGTCGTCGTCTGGGTGGTCACGCTCCTACTGATTCCGGTCGCCGACATGGGTTGGATCTACATCGGCGTGGCGGTCGTCATCGGGGCAGCGTTCACCGGTGGTGCAGCGCAGCTCGTCCGCGAACGCGATGCCAAAACCCTCGAGGCCAAGGCGATTCGGTACTTCGGGTTCTCCATTACACATCTCACGGTGCTCTTCGCCGGTATTGCCGTCGACCAGTTGGTCGGATGGGGAACATGACCGTTCCAGCGAGCAGATTCGTTGCTCGGCCACATTCGTTAACCAGCTCCGACGCGGTTACAGTACGGTCCGCACTACCTGTGGTGAACCGGCGGCGCCCGGTCATCACTTCAGAGACACTAGTCGTTCGAGAAGCTTCGCCGCTGAGGTCCAGTCGTTCATGGCACTGACAGAAACTCGCCACGATTCCACCGCAGGCCACGCCGAGGGCTCTCCCGGTGGCCTGTCGGACAGCCCGCTCGTCACGCTCGACGCCTATTTCGGCGCGGGAGACCACAAGGTCGTCGGACGCCTTTGGCTGTTGGGCTCGGTGCTCTTCCTGCTGGCTGGGGCCGTCATCTCCCTCGTTGCTGCAGCAGAGCACACCGACCTCGGGGCTTTCACCATCTCGGATGACGCGGCTGGCTTCGCCCAGCTGTGGTCGCTCGGACGCGACCTGCTGATCTTCGGTGGCCTGATCCCGATGTTCGTTGCGCTGGCCATCTACGTGGTCCCGCTGCAGGTGGGTTCGTTCTCGCTGGCCTTCCCACGCGGTGCGGCCGCAGCCTTCTGGACCTGGCTGGTGGGCATCATCCTGGTCATCGTGTCCTACGCAGCCGGTGGAGGACCCGGTGGATGGAGCACGGACCACGTCGTGATGTGGGCCGCGGCGCTCGGGTTCGTCGTGCTCGCGCTCCTGTGGGCAATGGTGTGCATCGCCAGCACGGTCCTCGGCGCCCGCACCGCCGGCATGGATCTCGATCGGGTTCCGGTTGCGTCTTGGGGCTTTCTCGTTTTCAGTCTCGGCGGTTTGTTCAGCCTGCCGCTCGTGGTGGCCCAGCTGGTGCTCGCCTACCTCGACGTCAAGCACGGCTTCCTCCCCGACGAGACGAGTCGTATCCCCCTGGTCGGCGTCACAGACTCGGTCTCCCTCGCACCCGGTCTCTATTGGCTCGGTGTCCCGGCGCTGGCCATCGCGGTCGAGGCGATCGGTGTTCACACCGGGCGGCCGGTCCGATTCCATCGGCCAGTGCTCGCGCTACTCGGACTGCTCGGTGTCGTGGCCTACGGAGCGGACATGTTCACCTTCGCCAGTCGTGGGCGCCAGATCGCGTTCGACAACGGCCTGTTGGTCGCTGCTCTGATCGCATCGGTCCTGCCGGTGCTCGCCACGCTGGGGCTTGCCGGCGACAGCCTTCGTACCGGTGCGCTCAGGCTTCGAACGCCGCTGGTGGCAGGCTTGCTCTCGGGTCTCCTGCTCTTGTCGGGTGCAGCTGCGGCCTTGCTCGGCGTGATCTGGCCGATCGTCGGCTTCCTGAACAAGAACTTCGACACCGATCTCTCGTTGGACGTCTCCCTAGACCTGGCAGCCACGACGTTCCACGAAGGCATCTTCGGGCTCATCGTCGGTGCGGCGGTCCTCGGAGGCATCGCGGGTATCCATCACTGGGCCCACAAGATCTGGGGTCGGTCGCTCGATGACCGCCTCGGGTTGACGACCTCACTGGCCGCAGCCGGTGGCGGGCTGGTGTGGGGTGTGGGGGGCATCATCGCCGGGTTCCTCGGCCAGGTTCGTTTGCCGAACGTGGGCGAGACGATTCCTGACGGAGCCGAGGCTATGAACGGCGTCTCGACCGCCGGCGTGGCCTTGCTGACACTGGCAGCGCTCCTTCTGCTGGCCAACATCGGCAAGGCCGCCACGGGTTCCGGCTCGGCCAACGAGCCCTGGCAGGGCCTGAGCCTCGAATGGGCCACCCCGAGCCCGCCACCGCTGTCCAACTTTGCCGCCCTCCCGGTCGTTCGCTCGGCTACACCGCTCGCCGATCCCGAGTTCCTCATCCCCGCTTCGGCCGTCGCCACCGACGCCGCCACGACCGCCTCCCCCACGGAGCATGCCTGATGACCGACATCACGCCGTTCGATGCCATTCCGGACCAGGCGCCGTTGGCGCCTCGCTCCAAGCCGCGTTTGCTCCTCATCGGGACGTCCCTGGTTTCGTTGGCCGTCACCATGGGCTTCGCCGGCCTGGTCGGCTTCTATCTGTCCAGCCGGGCTGACGTGCTTCGCACCGGCGAGCCGTGGCCGCCGAAGGGCGTCGAGGTTCCGCTCACCCAGCCCAACATGATGATGTTCACCCTGGTCTTCTCGGCGGCCACCATGGCCTGGGCCCTGCAGGCTATGCGCAACGACGACCGTCCCAACTTCCACATCGCCGCCGGTCTCAGCCTTTTCCTCGGGTTCGCATTCCTTGCGCAGACCGCCTACCTGCTCACGATCATGGAGCTGGAGGTCGCAGCCAGCCCCAGGGCTCCGCTGATCTACGCGGTGATCGGCACGCACATGGTGCTGCAGGTCGCCGCCATGGCGTATCTCGCCGGCATGGCGCTGCGAGCCTTCGGCGGCGAGTACTCAGCAAAGGACCTCGAGGGCGTGTACGGCGTCGCGATGTTCTGGTACACGACCGTCGGTCTGTATCTCGTTCTCTGGTACGCCATCTACATCACCAAGTAGGTCCCGAAGCATCATGTTCACCTGGGGTCCCAAATTCCTCTTCGCCGTTTCGCTCTCAGGCTTCCTGGGTGCCCTGATCTACGGCCTCGTCACCGGCGGTGAACCCGTCGGGGTCATCAGCGGCGGTTACAAGGGTGGCGTCGGCGATCACACCGGCTATGCCATCCTGCTGGCCGTCGGGGTCACCGCCCAAGTACTCACCTGGATCCTCGTCGCCACCCGTGATGGCGACGTCGAGGCGCTGGCCGCTCGCGTCGGCGCAGACACGCTTCCCGCCGTCGCGGCTCCGGCCGACCCCTCCTACTGGGGCATCTTCGTGGCCTTCGGCCTGGCCGGCGTGGTGCTCGGCCTTTCGCTCGGGAGCCTCTGGTTCTACCTTGGCCTGGCCGTCGTCTTCGTCGGCGCACTGCAGTGGCTCATGCTCGCCTGGAGCGATCGTGCGACCGGCGATGTCGAGATGAACCGCATCATCCGGCGCCGGGTCGTTGGTCCGTTCGAAGTGCCGGTGATGGCAACACTGGCCATCGCCATCGTGGTGATCCTGGCTTCTCGCGTCTTCCTGGCGGTGCCGGAGATCTGGTCAGTCGTGGCCGGCGGCGTCGCAACGATCGTGGTGTTCGGGGGCGCCGTGCTCCTGTCGATGGTGGACCTCAAGCCCGCTGTCGTGCGCAGCATGTTGGTCCTCAGCGGTGTCGTCCTCCTGGCCGGCGGAGTCGCCGCCGGAGTCGTCGGTGAACGCGACTTCCACCACGGGGAAGGCCACGATGCCGAGCCCGAAGCCGGGCACGAAGGAGAGGGCGAGTGACCGCTTTCGTACGTCGTCGAACTTGGCAAGGCCACGGCCGCCGGGCAACTCTCGAGAAAGCCGCTCCCTCCCCGATCATGACTCGCCGTCCCCGCACTCAGCTTCGTCTCGTTACCACCCTCCTCGCCACGGCGGTGCTGTCGGCGTGCGCTGAGGACAAGCCGCTCAACACCTTCGAGCCTCGCGGACCGCAGGCGCAGATGATCGACGATCTCGCGCGCCCGATCTGGTACATCATGGCGATCGTCTTCGTGTTGGTCGTCGGTGGCGGTATCGCGCTGGCCATCAAGGGCCGGGTCAAGCCCGAAGACTTCGACTATGACGATCTGCCGCGCCAGGTCCATGGCAACGAGAAGCTGGAGATCGGCTGGACCATCGCGCCGGCCGTGCTCCTGGCGATCGTCTGCATTCCCACGGTGGCCAGCATCTGGAAGCTGGAGGCGCGGAACGACGCCGGGGAACTCGACGTCATGGTCATCGGCCGCCAGTGGTGGTGGGAGTATCGCTATGACATCGACGGCGACGGCTTCTTCGAGGACGCCGACGGTGATGGCGAGATCTGGGGCGTCGACGGCGGGGGTGTCGACGGCCAAGGCGACGACGGTGACCGGGACGACCGCGAGTGGCCGCTGAACCTCGCCCTCGACGACGACGACCTCTCGGTCGCCAACGAGTTGGTCATTCCGACTGGCGTCCAGGTCGACCTCGTGATCACGTCGGGCGACGTCATCCACTCGTTCTGGATTCCGCGCCTCAACGGCAAGCGGGACGCCGTCCCGGGGCGGTTGCACACCTGGAACCTCGAGGCGGACGAGCCCGGCAAGTACAACGGTTGGTGCACCGAGTTCTGCGGCCTGTCGCACGCACGGATGCGCATGTCGACCATCGCACTGGCCCCATCCGACTTCGAGACCTGGCTCGCCAATCAGATCGAACCGGCGGCCCTTCCCGAGGCCGCGGCTGAAGACGAGGAAGCAAGCCCCGAAGCTGCGGGCCGAGTCCTGTTCGAGCAGAACTGTGTGTCCTGTCACGTCGTGCGCACGGACGGCTCCGACGAGATCTACGGCGATGACTTCACGCCGCCCCAACTCAAGTCGGGTGCTGCTCCGGACCTCACCCATTTCGCCACTCGATCGGTCTTCGCCGGTGCGATCTACAGCCCCTACATCACCGATGGCGCTGGCAATCCCGTCGACGCCGACGACGACGCGCTCGACGTCGCCACTTACCTCTCGCTGTCCGAGAACGGCCGGTTCAACGTGGCCCAGCTCAAGCGCTGGATCAGCAATGCCCCTGGGCAGAAGGACATGGCGCCCGAAGATTTGCGAGGCATGCCGGCGTTCCCGGCCCTCAACGATGAAGACCTCGACAATTTGGTCGCCTACTTGGCGACCTTGGACTGAGCAGGAGTCGACTGACCCGTGGCGATCATTGAAGGTGAACCACTAGCGCTCCCGGCCGGGTCGCGTGCCGCGGCCAAGCCGCTCGGCGTTTTCGCCCGCCCACACCAGCCGACCGGCCTCAAGGACTGGCTGACCACCGTCGATCACAAGAAGATCGGCATCATGTACGGCCTGGCCTCGATGTTCTTCCTGGTCATCGGTGGTGTAGCGGCGTTGCTCATCCGAGCCCAGCTCGCGGTGCCCAACGGCACGCTGCTCAGCGGAGACGCCTACAACCGCATCTACACCATGCACGGAACGGTTATGGTCTTCCTTGTGGTCATGCCGATGGGCGCGGCCTTCGCCAACTTCATGATGCCCCTGCAGGTTGGCGCACGGGACGTCGCTTTCCCCCGCATCAACGCCTTCAGCTTCTGGGTGTTCTTCGCCGGTGGGCTCATGCTCAACACCAGCTGGTTCCTGGGTGGTGGCGCTGACGGCGGTTGGTTCAACTATGCGCCCAACAACGGGGTCGCCTACTCGCCGTCCACCGGCATCGACTACTGGAACCTCGGTCTGCTCATTGCCGGCATCGGCTCCTTGACCGGTGCAGTCAACCTGATCACGACGGTCCTCAACATGCGGGCCCCCGGCATGGCGCTGATGAAGATGCCGGTGTTCGTGTGGATGACCTTGGTGACACAGTTCCTGCTGCTGTTCGCCATCCCGGTGCTCACCGTTGCCCAGATCCTGCTCCTGATGGATCGCAACTTCGACGCCAACTTCTTCAACGTCGACCAGGGCGCCGATCCGCTTCTGTGGCAGCACCTGTTCTGGATCTTCGGCCACCCCGAGGTGTACCTGATGATCCTGCCGGCGTTCG
>JAQCHM010000126.1 GCA_027730885.1 Actinomycetota bacterium
TGGCCCGGTGCCAATCCGCGAGACGACGAGTTCTTCGCCAGGGCCGCGGCCGGTGAACTGGCGCTGAGCACCTCGACGTTGGTTGCCTTCGGGTCGACCCGCCGCCCCAAGGGCAAGGTCGACGAGGACGAGACGCTCGGCAACCTTTTGGCGGCCGGTACCGGCATCTGCTGCATCGTGGCCAAGAGCTGGGACTACCACGTCCTCGAAGCGCTGCGGACCACGCTCGACGAGGGCGTGGCCATGATCGCCGACTCGGTCGAGTACCTGCGGGGCGAAGGCCGACGGGTCTTCGTCGATTTCGAGCACTTCTTCGATGGCTACAAGCGAAACCCCGAGTTCACCCTCCGGGCGGTCGAGGCCGCGGCGGTGGCCGGTGCCGAGGCCCTGGTGCTCTGCGACACCAACGGCGGTTCATTGCCTCACGAGGTAGAGGAGGCGACGGCGACCGTTGTGAGCATGTTCCCCGAGATCATCGTGGGAATGCACACCCAGAACGACACCGGCTGCGCTGTCGCCAACGCCCTGGCCGGTGTCCGCGCCGGAGCCAGACATGTGCAGGGCACCATCAACGGCTATGGCGAGCGCACCGGTAACTGCGACCTCACGACGTTCGTGCCCAACCTGTCCCTCAAGATGGGTATCCGAACGTTGCCCGATGGGGCGGTGGAGCGGCTCACGAGCATCAGCCACCACGTGGCGGAACTCGTCAACCTACCGCCGAACGACGCGCTGCCGTATGTCGGCAAGTCGGCCTTCGCCCACAAGGCCGGACTGCACACGTCGGCCATCGCGCGTCGGCCGGACGCCTATGAACACATCGACCCTGCGGCCGTAGGCAACGGGACACGCTTCTTGGTCTCGGACCTCTCCGGACGGGCCACGATCGAGCTAAAGGCCAAGGAGCTCGGCATAGAGCTCGACAATCTGCAGATGAAGACCATGCTCGAGGAGCTCAAACAGCTCGAGCACGTCGGCTATCACTTCGAGGCGGCTGACGCCTCCCTCGAGCTGCTCATGCGTCGGGCGGGCGGGTGGCGCAACACGCTCTTCGAGCTCGAGTCTTTCCGGGTCATGGTCGAGCACCGGCCGGGTCAGAAAATGGCGCTGGAGGAGAACCCGCTCGGGCACTACGACGGTGTCGAGACCGAGGCCACCATCAAGTTGGTGATCGATGGCGAGCGCATCGTGGCTACCGGTGAGGGCAACGGGCCGGTCAACGCGCTCGACGCCGCCTTCCGCTCTGCCGTCGGCGAGCGCTATCCCAAGCTCGAAGCGGTGAAACTCACCGACTACAAGGTCCGAATCCTCGACTCGGCCAAAGGCACCGGAGCGGTGACCCGGGTGCTGATCGATGCTTCCGACGGCGATCGTCGCTGGACCACCATCGGAGTCAGCGAGAACATCATCGAGGCCAGCTGGCAGGCCCTCGCCGATCTCATCGTCTACGCCCTGCTCTGAACCTCACGGTTCCGGTGCAGGTCAGAACCGCCAGATCATCACCACGAGGGCGGCGGCGAGAAGGAGCTGGGTGGCTGCTCCACCGAGCGCCAGCTTCTTGGCTGCGGCGGTGGCCGCTGCGTCGTCGCTCAGTAGCGCGTCTGCCGGAAGGGCTTCGGCCCGTTCGGTGAGACCGCGGACCGCAGGCCGGACCAGACCGTGTGCCGCGCCGACCAGCAGGAACCAGAGCAGGAAGCCGGCCGAGATCCAGGGTTCGGAGAAGCTGACGTCACCCGAGCTGGCGCTGATGAGCAGGATGCCGAAGACCAGGACGGCGTAGATGGAGTAGTGGGCAATGTTGGTGACCGTCGCCGTGGTCCGGAGAAGAACCGCGGCCTCTCCGGCCTTGGCGCGGAATGCCCTGGCGTTGTAGGCCCCGTGGGCGATCACGCCACCGAAGCCGACGATCGACGCGGCGATGTGCAGCAGGAGCAGGATGCGATAGATGGCCGACGGGTCTTCCATGGGCGCCAACGTAGCTGTTCGCCGGCCGGCTTCCGGCCAGGCGCCGCGGTCGATACTCTTCTGAGGTGGCTGCCCCCGACTTCGTGCCCGTAGACCCCACCCAACGTGTTCGCCGTTATGCGTCCCCGCCTCAGCGGAAAGGGGGGTGGTCACCCACCAGGCCAGGCGATCTGCCTTCCGGACAGCCCGATGGCGTCGGCATGGGCAGCCAGGGCCCCGACCAGGGCTACGTCTACAAACTCATTCCGCTGTTCGACGACCAGCTGCACCTGGGCGGGGTCGCCCACGACGACGCAATGGCCGGATGTGTCGGGGTCGCACTGAAGCGCTCCGCCTTCTACGGCCGTGCGCCCGTTGTCCACGACCTCCGCATGGCTCTCACGGTCTTCGGATTCCTCGACGCCGACGCGCCGGCCGATCTCGTGACCGGCCGAGAGGAGTGGTTCGCCGGGATCGGCCACGGGCACCACTACGGCCAGCGGCGGGAGCTGGTCGATCGAGTCCCGGTCTCGGCGCTCGCCACCACGCCGGCCGCGCTCGAGGCCACGTACCGGCGGGACTGGACGGCCAACCTCGCGGCGGCTGACTGAACGCCGGTAGCCTCCGCAGGGTGACCGTCCGCGTCAGGTTTTCCCCCGCTCCGACTGGCTATCTCCACGTCGGCGGAGCTCGTTCTGCGTTGTTCAACTGGATGTACGCCCGGCACACGGGGGGCACCTTCATCCTGCGCATCGAGGACACCGACGCCGAACGCAGCCAACCTCACCTGATCGACGCCATTCGGGACAACCTGCAATGGCTCGGACTGGATTGGGACGAGGAATACCGTCAGTCCGACCGCTTTCATCTCTACCGGCAAGCGGCCGACAGTTTTCTCGAGCGGGGCCTCGCGTACTACTGCGACTGCAGTCAAGATGCCGTGAAGGCAAGGGCCGAGGCCCGCGGCGAGTCGGGCGGGTACGACGGTTTCTGTCGCGAACGGGACGTCCAACCGGGTGACGGCGTCGTCGTACGCTTCCGCACACCTGACGAAGGTATCGTCGCCTGGGACGACGTGATTCGCGGACATGTCGAGTTCGAGAACTCCTTGCTCGAGGACTTCGTCATCGTCCGCTCCAGCGGTGTACCGATGTTCCACGTCGCCAACGCGTTCGACGATTTGGACATGGGCATCACCCATGTGGTCCGGGGCGAGGACCTGGTCAATACGGTGCCCCGCGTCCTGCTGCTTCGCCGGGCCCTGGGAGCCACCGACCAGCCGGTGTTCGCCCATCTTCCGTTGATCGTCAACGAGAAGCGTCAGAAGCTGTCGAAGCGGCGCGATGACGTATCTGTCGGCGACTATGCCGCGCGCGGATTCCTTCCCGAAGCGATGCGTAACTATTTGCTGACGCTCGGCTGGGGACCCAAGGACGACATCGAGATCCGGTCGATCGGCGAGTTCATCGAGCAGTTCGAGCTGGCCGACATCAACAAGGCCCCGGCGTTCTTCGACATCAAGAAGCTCGAGCACTTCAACGCAACTTACATCCGCGCGCTCGACGCCGAGGCGTTCGCCGCTGCCTCGGTGCCGTTCCGTGGTTCGATCCCCGACAAGCTGTTCACCGCCCTTGCCCCCGAGATCCAGAACCGTCTCGTCCGCCTGAACGAGATCTCCGTCCTGGTCGATTGGATCGTCGGCGACGCCCCCGAACCCGACGCCGCGGACTGGCAGAAGGTCATGACCAAGCCCGGCGTTGCCGACGTGCTCGACGCCGTCATTGCGGGTATGGCCGACTGTGCTTGGACACCGGACGCACTCGAAGCCCTCGTGCTCGGCGTCGGCACCGACCTGAACGCGAAGTCGCAGCTCCCTGTTCGGCTCGCGGTGACCGGTCGTCGTGCGGGTCTTCCGTTGTTCGAACCGCTCGCGGCCATCGACCGCCCGATCGTCATCGGCCGCCTGCGGGCGGCACGCGCCCGGATGTGACCGAGACAGGCAGGTGAAGCGCGCCGTTCGGATCTTGGCGGTGCTGATCGTCGCCTACGGTGCTTTCACGTTCCTCGACGTGTGGCTGACCTCGCGGCGAACGCTTCCTACCTCTGACGCCTCGGTCGATCCCGGTGTTGCGCTCGTCCTCGGTGCTGCTCAGTACAACGGGGAACCGTCCCCGGTCCTTCGACAGCGCCTCGATCTGGCCGTCTTGCTGTTTCAAGGCGGTGCCATCGACAAAGTGGTCGTGACCGGCGGCGGACAGGCAGGCGACGCCACGACTGAGGCCAAGGCGAGCTACGACTACCTGCGGGCCCAGGGTTTGCCCGACCAACGGCTCCTGCTCGAGGTGCAAGGCACGTCGACCTATGAGTCGTTGGCCGCGGCCCACCGGTTCCTCGCAGCCGATGGCATCAACGAGGTGGTGTTGGTCACCGATCGCTACCACGCACGGCGGTCGCTGCTCGTCGCCGAGGAGGTTGGATTCGATGCCGAGGTGGCGCTCACCGAGCCCGGCGCGTCGATGCGGCGCTTGATCGACGAGTCGGCCGCGGTCGCCGTTGGTCGCATCATCGGATTTCGCCGGTTGGAACGACTGGTCGGCTGAAGTCGGGTCGTGGGCTGGGCGCTGTCCCGCTAGCCTTGATTCGGCTTCCTCGGGAGCACGTCCTTCGGGGATGGTGTAATTGGTAACACATCTGGTTCTGGTCCAGTCATTGGGGGTTCAAGTCCTCCTCCCCGAACGCTTCAGCAGGGAATTCCCCACCTCGTTGTCCCTCCCGGCGTTGTCCGGCGAAAGCGACGCTGGCTAAGATGTCGTCCGCAAGTGAGTCCGGCCCCGTTCGTCTAGCGGCCTAGGACGCCGGCTTCTCATGCCGGTAGCACGGGTTCAAATCCCGTACGGGGTGCTCTATCGGTCATGGACGAGGGCGACGAGAGCAGACCGGTCATGAAGAGGCCGAGGTCTCCGACACTGGGCCATGCATGCCTCGGGCGAGACCGCCCAACAGACAACCGATCGCAACTACGTCGTGGCACCGGCGAACAGGGAGGCGTCCGATGCCGAACGGCTCGAACAGACCTATCGACTGATCACCCGGCGAGTGCATCCCGATTGGTCGGGCCGCTTCCCGGGAGGGGGCTCGAGCGGGCGTTCGCCATCTCGTCGATGGTGAAGACCGGAACCATCATGGCGACCGCGGCGATGCAGCACTCGGTGGCTACCGCAACCTGCCACGCCTTGATGGGCGCGAGGCCCAGCGAGTCGAAGAGCGACGCGAGCGCCGGCGTCATTGCGCCGAAGATGATGCCGACCCCCCACGCCACGGTGGTCCAGGTCGCCAGGTCGAGACGTTCCTCCGGCGTGGCACCCAGATCGGCAACGATGGTGAAGGCGGGAGTGGCGTAGGCCGTCAACGCCAGGTATAGAACGAACTCGACGACCAGAAGCCAAACGATGTTCCACCCGCTCTCCCGTCCGACCGGGGGGAGGAACATGAGGAGGGTGGCCAGCGCCGCGGGGACGGCCCCGACGGCCATGAACGGAATACGTCGTCCCTTCGGATGGGTGCTCCGATCCGACCAGTAGGCGATCAGGGGATCGGTGACCGCGTCGGCGAAACGCCCAGCCGCGGCGATCAAGACGATGGCGTTGAGGACCCCGAGGAACGTGGCGCCGGTCACGAGCTGCGGCAAGCTGGCGCTGGCCGGCGGAAGGTAGAAGAAGACCAGGAGAACAGAGATGAGGTTGATGACGATCGCCATGCCGCCGTGCCCGATGCTGAGGGCGACCACACTCGACTTCGCCAATCCGGTTGCGTTGCGCTCTCCGGCCCGGGCCACCGCCCAACACTACCGACCGGCAGGTAGCGTCCAGAAGGTGCAGGCCCGATCCGCCGTCCTCCCCCCGGTCCTCTTGGCGCTGCTCGCCGTCGCTGCGTGTACCGGCGAGGAGGCGACGCCGGTCGACCTCGATCAGGGGCCGTCCAGTTCGTCGGCCCCACCAACGGCCTCATCCGAAGATCAGAACGAGGCGGCTCGTGCGCAGGCGCTCGCCTATGCAACCCAGCAATGCTTCGACGACGCCGATGCTTCCGAGGGCATCATCCAGATCGTGGATCCCGAGACCGACCAGGTGGTCGGGACGGTGACCGTCGACTGCGCCGAAGCCAGGGCTGAGCAGTCGGGACCGATCTCGACTGATGACGAGGCCGACCGATGAGCGAGGTCGGCCGCTCGATGGAGCCGACGGTTGCCTTCGGAACAACCGCTGACGGGCTCACCCAACTGCGCCGGAGGTGGGCGACCCCTGGCGCCCGCGCCGCGGTTCTCCTCGTGCATGGGATTGGCGAGCACAGCGGTCGCTACCTGCATGTCGGTCGGGCGTTTGCCGACTCGGGCTTCGACGTGCTGGCTGCCGACGGCCGCGGGTTCGGACAGTCCGGTGGGCGGCGGGCCTACGTGAACGACTTCTCCGAATTCCTCGACGACGTCGAAGCTCTGCTCGCCGAGCGCCGGACGCTCGGGCTGCCGGTCGTGCTCGTCGGACACTCACTCGGCGGTCTCATCTCGGCCGCGTACCTGACATCGCGACGACCGGGCCCGGACCTCGCGGTCCTGAGCGCGCCGGCTCTCCAGGCCGAAATCCCAAACTGGCAGCGACTCGTGGCGCCTGTCATTGGACGTGTACTTCCCAAGGTCTTCGTCCCGTCGCCGATCGCGGGCTCGCTGCTGTCCCGAGATCCGGCCGTGGCCGAGGCCTACGTCAACGATCCGCTCGTCGTCGCGGGCAGTACCGCCGGTCTCGGCAAGGCCATCCTCGAAGCGATGCGGTCGACCACGACATCACTCGACCGCATCACCGTCCCGGTGTACGTGCTCCACGGCTCAGCCGACGAGTTGGTACCGCCCCAGGCGTCGGAACCGTTGGCCCACTTGCCCGGCGCGATGCGTCGAGTCTGGCCCGGACTTCGTCACGAATGCTTCAACGAGCCCGAACAGGACGACGTCCTGGCCGAGGTCGTAGCGTGGCTCGATGCCCGCCTTGTGGATCAGCTGGGTGGCATGCCTTCCTCGGAGTCTCCCTCCACGTAACCCACACCCTCCACCCAGCGTGATGGGGGCGTTGGCTGGGCTGCGGCGGCGGGATAGACCTGGGTCGGGTCGGCGCGGGGTGCTGTGGCGGCGGGAGGTGCGGTGGGAGGCGCGACTGCCATCGTCGACGAAGCTGGTCCCGGGGCTGATCCCTGAGCCGGCTGCTGTGACGTCGGAGGCCGAATGTTCGACGAGACCCCCCGCGGCCCGGGCCGGTGCGGAGGGTGTCACCACCACCGGCGGGAGTGCCACCTCGGGCCGGCTGCAGGACCGCAGCGCCGCGACGTTGGGACGCTGTGGCCCAGAGCATCGATGCCCCCAAGAGGAGACCCCCGAACGCTCCCATCAGCACCGCCGGTCTGATCATGGCGCCGAAGAACACGTCGATCATGGCCGAGATGATGGCTGTCGACGATGGCGCTACGGCCTCGGCCAGGAACGGGACGCCGTAACCGATGACCAACCAGAATGCGCTGGCTCCGAAGGTCCAAATGCTGACACGCCGCAAGATGGCCGGCCGGTTCTTGGCTACGAACAGCGAGACGGTCACGCCGACGAGAGCGGCCAGTCCGAGCAAGGTCGACACCCGCTGTGCCAGATCTCGGAGGCGCCCGAGCCAGCTGAGCCCGGTGGTGGGTAGTTCGATGTTGACCGGTGGCGCTTCGGGCAACACCGTCGCCAGCTCCAGCCGGACACCGATGAGTGCGTCGCGGGTGGCGGTGCCCAGCGCGGAGGCGTCGAGCACCACCGGTTCGGGGTTGCCTTCCAACGCGTTCCGATGGGTGCGGACGATCCCGTCGCGCACCATCGCATCCACCCTCGGGTCGTCGAGAGCAAGGTTGGCCGCTTGCTCCAACTGCTGGCGCGGCACAGGGACCTCGGCGGGAAGGCTGGCTTCCATGGCGACGACCAGCCGTCCGACGAGTGCGGCGCGCAGCGCTTCGTTGTCGAGGAGTTGGTCGGCCAGGCGTTCGGACCGGCCGGGATCGAGGACGGTATTGGTCAGGACGAACCCGGCCCAACTGACCGAAGCAAGGACGAGCGACAAACCAAGGATCAATCCGGCGAGGCCTCTGCGCATGGCCACCAGTCTCGCGCTGTTGAGAGGCCCAAAGAGGTAGCGTCGCCGAATGACCCTCCTGGAGGCCGTTCTGATCTTCGGCGGGGGGTTGTTTGCCGGGTTCATCAACTCCATGGCCGGGGGTGGGTCGCTCCTCACCGTTCCCCTGCTGTCGTTGGCCGGCGTGTCCGGTCTGTTGGCCAACGGGACGAACCGTGTGGCGGTGTTGCTGCAGAACGTCGGGTCGGGGTACGGCTACTCCCGGCGCCGGATTGCCCGAGTTGGCGAGGTCCTGCCGATTCTGCTGCCGGCGCTGGCTGGGGGCCTGCTCGGCGCGTTGCTGGTCTCGAGGGTCAATGACGAGTTGTTCGAGCGCGTCTTCGGCGTGTTGATGCTCCCGCTGCTCGCG
>JAQCHM010000127.1 GCA_027730885.1 Actinomycetota bacterium
GCTCCGCCGTCGGGCTCTATCTGCTCGTCGTCGTCGTTTTTGCGTCGTACGAATCCGCAGCCGCGCGTCGCCAACGGCGATCCATCGTGCAGCTCCGGTCCGAGGCTCCGAGCCAGCGGGCCGCGGCCGCGGTGGTCAAAGCAAGAGCCGAGTTCAGCCAGGCAGTGGAAGCTTACGAGACGGCCATGGCCGCGCTCGAAAGCACCACAGGTCGACCGCTCGATCGGGTGACCGTCGGCGGATCGGCGGCTGGATCCTCTGCAGGGACGTCGGGCACCCATGGCGGTTCGTTGTATCTCTACGACCGGCCGGTCGCTCCCACCTTCCGCCGGGCCTCGGGTTCCGTGGTCGACATGAACGGCATCGCAGATCTCGAGCATCGCAAGGAGATCGCGCGGAACGCTCTGCTCGATGCTCAGCGATTGTGGGACTCCGTCCGACCCGCCGATCGGCCGGATTCTCCGCTCGACCTTTGGTCCGGCACCGGTGTGCTTCGAGGTTGGCAGGTCGGTCCCATCGGGTTCGAGCGCGCCTTCATTCGCTGCGACCACGTCGTTGATGCGTCGTGTTGGGCCGCCTTCGAGGTGAAGCGCCTTCGCCTCGGACTCGCGTTGTCGATGGAAGAGCAACACCTCGCTGTCTTCGCGGCAGCCGTTCCTGCCGAGCGCATGGGGGAGATCATCGGACGCTCGATGGGCGGCGCAGAGTTGGCCGTTCGTCCAGGGTTTGCTCCGCTTCGGAGCTGGCGTCGTGCTCGCCGCATCCCCGAAGCTCGTCGGGCCGCCTTCTCCTTGTTGACCACACGCACCCCGGGCCAGGCAATTGACAGTGGCACCCGCGCCACGGTGCGCAACGCGATCGAGGTCGAACTGGGCCAGCCGCTCGATCGGCTCCGTTCACTCGGCGGTATCACGGGTGTCATGAGCGTGCTGGCGTCAGGTCCGTCGCTGACGCTGGGTGCTTGGGCCGGCCGTTCACCGCACGCCGAGCTGCTAGCGGCGTCACCCCATACCGCATGGCATCAGCAGGCCTGACGGTCTGACGGATCACAGCGTCACGACCGACGAGCACAACCGGTAAGGATCACAGGTGACTTCAAGCATTTCGCGGTACGGCATGTCCGTTCCGTTCGCGGGCCTCCATCTGCATCAGCACCGGGAGGCGATGCGGGAGCTGGTCGATCTCGGTTACACGGACATTTGGTCCTCCGAGGCCGACGGATCCGATGGGTTCACTCCGCTGGCCCTCGCCGCGGCTTGGGCGCCCGAACTTCGCCTGGGCGTCGCCATCATCCCTGCTTTCACCCGTGGTCCGGCCCTCATGGCCCAGAGCGCGGCGGCGCTGGCCGACGCCGCGCCCGGACGATTCGTCATGGGCATCGGCTCGTCGTCCAATGTCATCGTCGAACGGTGGAACGGCATTCCCTTCACCGAGCCCTACAAGCAGACCCGAGACATGGTCCGGTTCCTGAGGGACGCCTTTACTGGTGAAAAAATCACCAAGCAGTACGACTCGTTCGCGATCGACGGCTTTCGCCTGGGTGTACGTCCCGAGCAAACCCCGCCGATCCTGGTCGCGGGTCTGCGCGAAGGCATGCTCAAGCTGGCAGGCAGAGAAGGCGACGGCGCGATCATCAACTGGCTGTCAGCATCGGACGTCGCTCAGGTGGCGTCGATCGTGCATGCCCAGGGTGAAGGCAAGGAAATCGTTGCCCGCATCTTCGTCTGCCCGAGCACCGATACCGACAAGGTCCGGGAACAGGCTCGGTTCGCCATCACAACCTATTTGAACGTGCCCGTCTATGCAGCGTTCCATCAGTGGTTGGGTCGAGATCAGCTGCAGCCGATGTGGGACGCCTGGGCCGCCGGCGATCGCAAGGCTGCGCTGGCCGCCATCCCCGACTCCGTCGTCGACGAACTGATCATCCATGGCTCGCCCGAAGCCTGTCGGGAACACATCGGCCGCTACGTCGAAGCAGGGGTCACCACCCCAGCGCTTTCGGTCATGGGCTTCGCCGGAGTCGAACCCCTCGAGGCCATGCGCCAATTGGCCCCCCGCTGACCGCGACGCTTGGGCTGCATCACTCGAGAGGACTGCCGAACTGCACGACGGCCCCACCGGAGCCCTGTTCCGCAAGAGAGTGCGCCCCGAGGTGGGGGTGACGGGCTTGCAGAACGGGGGTGGGGCGTGTGGCTCGATTGGGATAGGTTGCGGGAATCCGCAAACGGCCAGGAGATCAACACCAATGAGCATTCAAATCGGCGACGCAATTCCCTCTGCAACCCTGCACGAAGGTAACCCCGGCACCAAGGTCAACTCGGCCGAGGCGCTCGGAAGCGGCAAGGTATTGGTCTTCGGGGTCCCCGGCGCTTTCACGCCCGGTTGTTCGAACACCCACCTCCCCGGGTACATCAACAACACCGACAAGATCAAGGGCAAGGGCGTCGATCAGGTCGTGTGTGTGTCGGTCAACGACGCCTTCGTCATGAAGGCCTGGGGCGAGGCCCAGGGGGCAGAGGGCAAGGTCCGCATGTTGGCCGACCCCCAGGCCGAGTTCGCCAAGGCCCTCGGCCTCGATGTCGAGGCGGCGGCGCTGGGCGGCACCCGCTCGAAGCGCTTCGCGATGCTGGTGGACAACGGGACCGTGAGTCAGCTCGAGGTCGAACCCGACGGCTTCGGTCTCAGCTGCACGCTGGCCGAGTCGTTCGTCGACAACCTGTAATCGGCAGGTTCGCACCAGGCAAACGGATCAGTCCCACCCGAGTTCGTGGAGGCGCTCGTCGTCGATACCGAAGTGGTGTGCCACTTCGTGGATCACGGTCACGAGCACTTCGTCGGCCAGTTCGTCGGCGTCCTCCACGGACTCGCAGAGGGCAAGGCGGTACAAGGTGATCCGGTCCGGAAGGGCCATGCCCCCATAGTCGTCGCGCTCGGTGTGGGGGATGCCTTCGTAGAGTCCCAGGAGATCCTCGGTCGGGTGTTTGTCCTCGACCAGGACGACCACGTTGTCGAGCAGGTCCAGGATCTCGTCGGGCAGCTCATCCAGGGCGTCGGCCACCAGCTGCTCGAACTGGGCTTCGCTGATCGGGGTCATGTCGGACACAGGGTAGTTTGCGACCGACGTCGAACATCGGTTACGCCGGATGACTACGATCCCGTCGTGGAGCAGCTGACTACCGAACGAGCGAGACCCTGTACCGTCATGTCTCACAGGCCTCACCCGTGACCGCGACGCCACCCCTCGCCACCGGTGTGGCCTGGGACGCCGAGCAGCCGAGCCATCGGCGCTACTCGATCGATCGGTACCTCGATCCGGCGGTCGCCGTGCTCGAGTTCGAACGCCTTTGGCCCTGCGTGTGGCAGCTGGCTTGTTCGATCGACCACGTTCGCGTCCCTGGCGATTTCTTCGAGCACCGGTGCGGTGACTTGTCGGTGCTGATCATCCGGGGTGACGACGGTGAACTGCGAGCCTTCCAGAACGTGTGCCGGCATCGGGGCAACCTTCTGTGTCAGGGCGCGGGCCAGGGACTGACTGAGATCCGCTGCGGGTTCCACAACTGGTCGTGGTCGCTGGCCGGCCAGCTGCGCGAGGTGCCTTCGCGCCGAGGATTCGGACCCCTGCGCAACGAGGACGTCCCGCTTCTCCCGGCACGCGTCGACACCTGGGGTCCGCTGGTCTTCGTCAACCTCGATCTTGAAGCTCAACCATTGAACGAGTGGCTCGAGGGCGTCCCCGACGACGTTGGCTGGGTTGGCATCGAAGATTTCGGTTGCTCGGTCACCACCACCACCCCGGTGAGCTGCAACTGGAAGATCATCAGTGAGGGGTTCTCGGAGACCTACCACGTGCAGGGACTGCACCCGGAGATGATCGCCTCGTTCGATGACGTCCACGCGGCCCAACATCTGTGGGATCGCCACGCGGTCAGCTATCAACTTTATGGCGTGCCGAGTCCCCGTCTCGGGTCGACCGTCACCGACCTCGACGTCTGGGACTCGTTCTGCTTCACCCAGGGGAGGCGACTGGGATGCAAGGCCGATCGGACGCTGCCGATGCCCGAGCACGGAGGCTCGGCGTTCGAGCTGCTGGCCGACGCCATCCGGACCCACAACGCCGCCAACGGCGTCGATCTCACCCGCTTCGACGATGACGACATCCTGGGCCTTCGGCAGTACAACTTGTTTCCCAACACCACCGTGCTCGTCAGCGCCGACTCCTTCAACGTTCTGGTGGCACGTCCGAGCCGAGTCGTCGATCAGGCCGAGTTGTTCACCCTGCACTTCGACCGGCTCCCGCCTGGCGCGCCGCGGGCGCACCGACCGGAGGACATCACCAACCCACTTGATGCCGAGCGACTCGGCCTGGTCTTCAACCAGGACGTCCGCATCATGTCGTCCCTCCAGCGGGGCCTTCGCCAGCCCGGATTCACCGAGACGATCGTGTCCAGCGAGGAACGGCGCATCATCAACACTCATCGGGTGATGGCGACCTACCTCGCCGACAACCAGGCGCCGAGCTGAACGAGCTCATCGAGGCAGATGTCGTGCCCGATGGGGTACCGGTGGGACTCGACGTGCACACCGCCCTCACCGAGCATCGACAAGGTCTGTTCCAGCCGGTCGGTTCCGAGGAACGGATCGTTGTCACCGTGACCGACGAAGACGGGGACCTGCTGATTGGCGCGGACATCCCAGTCGATCAGATGCGGTTCCAACACGAATCCCGAAAGGCAGACTACGCCGGCGAGTGGTGAGGCCCCGGCCCGGAAGCCGAGCACCAGCGCCAGCGCGGCCCCTTGGGAGAACCCACCGATGACGGCCTGGGAGCGATCCATGCCGCGCTCGGCGCAGAGCTGGTCGATGGAGCGATCGAGGGCGCTCAGCGACCCGGAAAGCAGGCTGTAGTCGAACTCGAACGTGTCGAGATCCAGATCCCACCATGCGGCTCCGTCGGTCGGGATGTGCAGGGGGCCACGAGGGGCGGCCACCAGGAACCGGGCTGCCGGATCGATGAGGGGCCCGTAGGAGGCGAGGTGGAACTCGTTGGCGCTGTAGCCATGAATGAGGAAGAGGAGCCGAGTGGGTTCGCCACGGCCGTCGATCGTGTACACCTTGAGCTGCATGGCTCCGACGCTAGCGGTCCAGGCTCGTTCTCTCCTGATCAGCTGGTGACGGGCACCCAGACGAGGAGCCAATCGGCAATCGTGATGTCGGTCTTCTCGAGGGAGATCTCGAGTGGCTCGACGGCCTGGGCCTTGGCCGTCCACTCGTCGTCGATCTCGATCAGGGCGTCCTGGAGCTGGTGTTCCAACTGCTCGAGCTCATCGAACTTCTCGGCCACCCGGTTCTGGGCCGAATCGAGTCGGGCTTCGGCCGACTGCTGCTCTCGGCGCCCGCCGGCTGCCCGCCGGGCTGCGGTCGCCATGCTCCTGGCCCGTCGGCGACCTCCGAGCAAGCCGCCCAACAGGCTGGTTCCGAGGTCGATGATGTTCTGGGTCCGCCGGCCTTCGTGATGGGTCTCCAGTTCGTTCACCCGGTCCTGCGCCTTGGCCAGGGCCTGGTCGATACGTGCCCGCTGCGTCTCGAGCTTGGCCCGGATCTTCTCGGCCGCCACGTCTTCCTGCTCCTCGGCGGCGAGACCGCACCGGAGCGCGAAGGCTTCGGGCGGCTCGCCGGGCCGGGGCCACAGCTTGAGGTGGGGATTGGTCAGCAAGTCGAGCGACCGCGTGGCGTACAGGCGATCCTTCAACGACGCCTGGGCGCCCTTCAGCGCGGCTTTCGTGATGGTGAACTCGGGTGAAACGTACCGGGCATTCGGCGGCGGCTCGAGCACGAAGTAGCGGTCGTCGAAGTCGACCGTGACGACGGCACCGACGTCGACCCTGTCCCCCGTGAGGGGCAGCACTGCCTCCCACTGCTCGATGTGACGTACGTCGGCGGCGGCGTCGTCGAACAGCAGGTTGACCCGGGCCACCAACATGGGAACGAGGCGGGTGCCGCTCTGGTCGGCACCGACGGCAGCGGCCCACGGGGCGCTGGGATGGAGGTACCGCACGAGCAGATCGTCGGGCAGCGAGGGCGGAATGGTGGATTCGTCCGATGCCTCCGATGTTGGGGGCTCGGTTGGCGTATCGGCGGCGCTCGAGGCGCGAGCGGGGGCGATCGAGGCCCGCTGCGAGGTCATCAGCTCCGAGATCCGCTCCCGGGTTCTCGGTCCGGCGAGATAGCTGAGCGCCCAGCGGCTGGAGAACAACGGGAGCTCTGCGGTCTTGGCTGTCCAAAGCACGAACTGACGCTTGGCGAGCCCACTGATCACCCGCTCGACCTCGCCGACATCCACACCCCCGTCTGCTCCCCGGAGTCCATCGACGAGGCGGTTCTTGTCCTGCTCGGTTTGTAGGCGCCCGATCATCCACGTGCCGGCGTTGCTGATGGCCTTGTAGTCCAGATCGACCGGGTTCTGTGTGGACAAGACGAGGCCTACGCCGAAGGCGCGTGCCTGCTCCAGCAGCGTGAGGATGGGCTTCTTGGGGGCCGGATTGCCGACCGGGGGAGCGAGCCCCATGACCTCGTCGATGTAGATCAAGGCCCGCAGCTCGGTGGTGCCCGGCTGAGAGCGCATCCAGCTGATGACGCGGCTGAGGATCAGGGTGATGGCGAAGTGCCGTTCGGGCTCATCGAGATGCGACAACGAGATGACAGCGGCGCGTGGCGAGCCGGTCGAATCCCAAAGCATCGAGTCGATGTCGAGCGGTACGCCCTCGGCCCCGCCGCGAAGCTCGGGGAGGCAAGGAGTCCGTTGAGTCGCAGGACCAAGGTCTGGCGGTCCGAGGCGGGAAAGAACGTATCGAGTTCGAGCACTCCGAGCTTGCGGATCGGCGGGTCCAGAATCTGACCGAGCAACGAGGGCAGGTCGAGGTCGGTTCCGGACTCCCAGGCCCGCATGATCAGGTTGGAGAGCAGGATGTGTTCGCGGCCCGACAGCGGGTCGCTGTCCACCCCGACCAAGCCGAGGAGGCCATTGACCGTTGCGTCGGCTTCGTCCTGTCGAACCGAGATGTCGTCCGACGCTGGTTTGGTGAGTCGGCCGAGAGCATTGACGGGAATGCCGGCGTTCGAGCCCGGCGTGTAGATGACCGGTCGAGCTGCCTGCTGCAACTGGGCGACGTCAGTCCCGTCGAGCCCCCAGGATGCAAGCCCGTCACGCCAGCTCTGTGCTGTCTTGGCCGCCAGCTCGGCCACGCTGGTCTGCTCGATCCGGGCCGTGCCCTCGTCGACCCACGGTTCGAAATCCGACGGCGCGAAGTTCGGGAAGGTCAGGGCCAGGTTCCCGAGGTCGCCCTTGGGATCGATGGCAAGCACCGGGACTCCGCTGAGCAGCGCCTCCTCGAGGAGGACCAGACCCAGGCCCGTCTTTCCCGACCCGGTCATGCCGACGATGACGCCGTGGGTGGTGAAATCGGCGCTGCTCAAAAGGACAGGTTCTCCCGATCGTTCACCGGACAGCGGTGCGATACGTTCTCCGACGAAGAGCTTTCCGAGCGGTCTTTCCATCCCGAGAGGTTGGCACGCGATTCGACGCATCGCGCCCATCGACAGGAAAAGAGGGCACACTGTGGCTGATGACGCCCCCTGTGGCGTCGAACAAACAAGGAGCACGTATGGGAATCCTGGACAAGCTCAAGGGAATGTTGGGCGGCGCGAGCAAGACCGCCGAGAGCAAACTGGGCCCGTTGGCCGGAAAGGCGGAAGCTGCCATCGGTCCGCTGGCCGAGAAGGCCGAAGCTGCGCTGGGCGACGTTGCCGAGAAGGCCCGCGACGCGGCCGAGGTCGCCGTCGACAAGGCGCGTGGAGCGGCCGACAAGGTCAGCGACATGGTCGGGGACAAGGTCGGTCAAAAGGGTGCCGACGCCGTAGATCAGGCAGCAGATGCGGCCGCCGACAAGGTTGAGGATGCAATCTCCGATGCCGCCGAGAAGGTCGACCCCTCCGCCTGAGGCTCAGGTCTCGGGGCCCTTCAGCAAGACTTGAACATGATCAGTCAGGGAGTCGAGCGATTCCCTGGCGTTCAAACCACTCGTATTGGGCATCAGGTACACCGGCGTGCCCCCGAGCGGCGAGCCCTGCCATCCCGCCACCGCCGAGGGGCCAAGCCCCTGCCGCCAGCCGGTCAGGCCGACCATCAGGATCGAGGCCGGTCGCAGCCACCGCACCAGCCGCTCCAGGCGGACGACGCCTGATCGGAACTCCGATGGCGTCACTTCGTCGGCGCGGCGCGTGGTGCGCTTCACCAGGTCGGTGAAGCCGATGCGGTCTGCGGTCAGCGCTTCATACTGATCGCGGTCACGTTGCACCAGGCCGGCCCGGAGTGCAGCAGGCCAGAACCGATTGCCGTTTCGGGAGAACGGTATACCAGCCGTCGCCGCGTGGGGACTGGGGTTCAGCCCGCAAGCCAGTACCTTCATCCCGGCC
>JAQCHM010000128.1 GCA_027730885.1 Actinomycetota bacterium
GCAGGCGCTCCTTGAGATCGATTTCAACGTTGTGGGCGTCGTACACCGTCGGCTTCTTCGTGCCGGGCGGAATCGCGGGAGCGAGGAACGGATGCGCAAGCACGATGAGGTCGGTGGCCTCGAGGTGGGCGGAAAGCAGGGGAGCGAAGGCCGGTGTCGCCCGATGGAGCGGGCCGATCGCGATGTCGTCGACCGGGACGCCGACCATGGCCTGCATCTCGTGGTCGGCTTTCAGGTGTGGTCTGGAGCGACCGACCGCCAGTTGCACGACCCCGTCGGCGAGTCGCCGGTTCCGGATGCCGGTGACCTCGTTGGTCAGCGTCAGCACGGTGACATCGGCGAAGGATTGCAGCCGGTTGGCGACCGCACGAAGCCGGCGCGATCCGCCGCCGGTCACCGGATCGGCCACGAACGTCGACAACATCAACACCCGGGGCCGTGGCTCCGGGCGATCGCATTCGACGAGATCGACCAGCGGTTGCCACGTGAGGGTCCGGACTCGGTCCCGACCTGCTCGGCCCATCCGGTCCGACGTCGCGGGGTCGAGCGCGAGTTCGCGCATGGCGGTACCCAGGAAGCGGGCCATCGGCGGCACGACGACGCCGGCGGGGGGAGCCGAGGCCCGGACCTGCTCGGCGATACCACCGCTGTCGGTGGTGGTGAGGACAGGGCGGCCCGCGCCCAGGGCTTCGGCCGCCACCAACCCGTAGTCCTCGTCCCGCGGCGTGAGGACGACGGCGATCGCGGACGCGAGATAGCGGGCGAGTTCTTCGTCTGAGCAGCGTCCGAGCATGCGCACGCCGGGTGTGCGATCGGCCAGGGCCTGTAGCGCAGCCCCCTCGGGCCCGGTGCCGGCGATCCAGAGTTCGAACGGTTCGGGGTGTTCCCGACCCAGGCCCGATCGATCGAAGGCTGCGATGGCGAGGTCGAATCGCTTTTCGGCTGTCAGTCGGCCGAACGCGAGGAAGTGTGCGCCGACGCCGTCCGCCTCCGGTCCCGCCATCGGGGGAATGGGAAGATCGGTGAGCGGGGGGATGATGGAGACCGGACCCGAACCCAGGAGCGACGCGTAACCGGGGCGGCCGGCGACCGTCTCGGAAACAGCAGCCTGCCGGTGGAGCAGCCGGCTTGCCGCCTGGTCGAGGCTCTGGACCACGGCCTGCATCCAGGGTCCGGGCAGACCCCATTCGGGCCGTTCCAGGTCCTGGGCTTCGGCCCAGTCGAGCAGGGCACCTGGACCTTCGACGAGCCGGCGAGCGATCTCGGCCCGCTGCTCGACGGACGCGGGCGGAAGGTGCGACGGATAGAGGTCGTAGAGGCCTCGAAGCGGATGGTTCAGGTGGCGGACGTGACGACGGTGCTGCACCATCCAGGACGGGTACTTGGCGGAGATGACGGCGTCGAACCCGCTGACATCGAGTTCGACGAAGCGACGGTACGACGCCAGCACCTCGGCGCTTGTCGCCTCGGGTGCGTCGACGGCAACCAGCTCGGCGTCGTGGCCCGCTGCCACCAGGGCTCTGACGAGCGCGTCCCAATGTCGCTCGGCCCCACCGTGCACGTAGGGCGCCGGGCGTGGCGCCACGACCGCAATGCGGCTCATGTCGGGTCCGTCGGACCGGTGGGGTCGCGCACCGCCCGTTCGACGATGCGATCGAGGAGCCGGTCGGGGTCGCCGAGGCGAACCTTCAATCCCACTCGCGCCGATGTCAGGGTCGACCGGGCCGAGCGAGCCGTCGGGTTGGCCTTGGCCACCTCGACCAGAGGGCTCAGGGCTCGAGCCTCGCGCTCGAGCCGTCGCCGCACCCGCGCCGGAAGGGAGTTCGAGCTCACTCGCAACCCCTCACCTTGGCTCCCTCACACCAAACCCATTCGCGTGGCCATCGTCCCAGTGTCGCCTTGGGCCTCGAGCTGGGAGAAATGCGCACGCACGACGCCGGCGTCGAGTCGGTCGGTCGATCCTTGGAGCGCGGCCTCCAGCCGAGGTCGCAGGCGCGCGGCCAGGTCGGCGGGATCGTCCTTCTCGAAGTACTCGGCCACCTTGCCGCCGACCTCGCGCAGGACGGGAATGTCGCTGCACACGATGGGCGCGCTGCACGCCATGGCCTCGAGCACCGGCATACCGAACCCTTCGTAGTGAGAGGGTTGCACCGCGACGGCGCACGACTGGTAGAGGGCGAGGCGTTCGTCCTCCGAGACGTACCCGGTGACGCGGATGTCGACACCGGCCCCTTGGAGTTCAGCGATACGTGCGAGCAATGCGTCGGATGACCATCCGGCTCCACCGGCCAGCACCAGTGAGGTGAGCGAGCGCACTTCGGGTTCGAGCAGAGCGAACGCTTCGATCAGCACGCGGTGATTCTTGCGCGGTTCGATGGTGGCCTGGCACAAGACAAAGGGTCGATCGAGCTCGAATCGCTCGGGCGGGACTGCGGTCGGGTTCGGCCGATGGCGATCGTCGGGCAGGAACGGGATGACCAGGACTTTGTCGGGCGGTACGCCCAGGTGGGTTGCCATCTCTGCCTTGACCGCATGGGACCAGGTGAGGATGAGATCCGAACGTCGGGCCGCCCGAGGAATGACGTGGGTCAGGAACCTGGGGCCGCTGGGGAAGATCCGGCCGGCGACGCCGCTGCGACCGGGCTGCAGGTGCTCAGGGCAGACGAGGTAGCCGAGGTCGTGGATGATGACGACCTTCATCGGCGCGGTGCTGGGCATGAGGTAGTTGTTGTTGCACAACACGACGTCGTACCGGCGCCGCCAGAGCAGTTCGAGCAGAGGCGCTAGGCCGAATGCCATGAGCTTGAGGTAGATGGCGCTGGGGAAGCGGCGCTGTCGTCGCGGTCGGCCGAGCGTCGGGTCGGGTGATCCTCGGGTACCCCGGAAGTCGAAGTAGCCCAGGTCGAACTGTGTGCCCGGCGGACACTGCTCGATCAGTCGTCGGAGCAGATACTCGCTGGCGTAGGCAACGCCGGTCTTCACGTCCACGAAGGGGTCGGCGCTCACGAACACACGCTTGGGTTTCGTGGTCGGGCGACGCGTCCTCACAGAGGTTCGACAGTAGCCGCTGCGACGGCGGGGTCATCGTGGAGGCAGGGGCAGGAACAGGAGCGAGCTGCGCTCCCGCGCCCCTCCGACCAAGGCCACCAACCCGTTACTGGTCGCAACGAGCTGGCCCCCCGGCCCCCCGGGCGTCGGTATCGGTGTCCAGCCCGCCGTCGCCGAGTCCCACCACGCCACGCCGCCACACAGGGCGATTACTCCGTCGTCCACCGGAGTGGCCTGGGGGAAACACTCCGACTCGGACATCGGCACGTCGTCGACCGCAGTCCAGTTGCCGTCACGGTCCGCCAGTGCCGCCTCCAGGCCGTAGTTGAGAGCCAAGAGTTGCCCATCCGGAAGGGGAACGACCGTGGCTGCTTGTCCGCTGATGGGCGCCGGTTGGTCGACCGACCAGCCGGCATCGCCGTCGAAGCGCAGGACGGAAGGGTTCGGGTCGCCGACGATGTTGTTGTTCGGCCCCTGGAGGGTTCCCGAAACCACGAGCCGGTCGTCCCCAGTTGCCACGGCCCCATTGGAAATCGGGACCGGCAGCGGATCCAGTGGTTCCCACGAGCCGGTTTCGAGATCGAGTTCGTCGACGGGAGAGCTCCCCGGTGCGTCTTGAGGAGCCCTGTTCACCACGATCAACCGTCCGTCGATCATCGCCGCGCCGAGCAGGCTGAGGTGCGGGTTTGGCCGATCGTCGAGCCTTGTCCACGCGAGGCGCTCGGCTTCGAACAGCCAGGCTTCGCCCGACTGGTCGTCGGGAACGATCAGCGCGGCTTGCAGCGCGCCGATGGGGTAGACGCTGGGGCAACATGCATCGGGGCTGAGCATCGGGGCGGCAGGCGCTGTCTCGACCTTGCCGTTCGGGTGGACGACGAATGTCGACTCCGGGCCCAGGATCACGACGAGATCTCCGATGGCGGCCACCGTCGGGTGGTCAAGGGCCCCGATCGGGAGATCGGCCAGTACCGTCCAGCCATCGGGCGCCGGAGGCTGGGTCGGGACAGCGAAGCCGGTGCCGACGAGCACGGCTCTCGGGAATCTCGCCCGGAGCCTGTCGACCCAGTCGCTTACCGGGCTGTCCTGGAACTGGGGGATCAGCCCGTACGCAATCCAGCCGTCCTCGAGTTCGGCGCTCCCTCTGGCTGCCGCAAACGCGCTCGCGGCTGAAGCAAGATCATCGGCAGGCACCATCGAGTAGCCCGCCAGCTCGGTGAGCGAACCGATCGCGGCCTCGAAACCGGCGTTCTCGTCCGGAGGGATGATGGCCACAACCGCGACCATGTCCTCGGTCTGGTCGAGGGCTCCGCTCAGTTTGGCGGCCGCAAAGGCCTCGGTATCGAAAGGGTCCGACGAGGCCGCTTCGTCGTCGCTGGTGGTCGATGTCGATTCTCGGTCGACGGCGACAACCTGTGTCACGTTCTGGCGGTCGGGCAGGGCCATGAAGCCGGCAAGGGCTGCCGCCGCTGCCAGCACGCCTGCGCCCACCCACGAACGCGAGCGTCTTGATCCGACGCCATCGCCCGAGTGAGCGATCACATCGGCGTCCTCACCGCCCGCGGCTCGCTCAACGGCCTCGCCGTAGCGTCGAAGCTGCTCTTCGAGGTCAGACATCCGCCTCGACTCCCAGTTCGCGTCGAAGGGTGGCCAGCCCTCGCGACAGATGGTTGCCGACCATTGACGGGCTCGTGTGCATCGCTTCTGCGGTCTCGCGGTAAGTCCATCCACAGTCGTGGACCAGCCAGACCGCGGTGCGTTGGGTGAGGGGCAGCCGCAGGAGGGTCGCGATCAGCGCCGGCTCGATGTCCGGAAGGCCGACCTCGACGGGAGAAGGAAGGGACGGCCGACGACGCTCGCGGGAGCGAGATTGGGCAACCCGGTAGAGGTAGCCCTCAGGATTCTCGAGCGTCCGAACCCGCTCCCAGTGTTCGAACGCGTAGGCCAACGCCTCGGATGCCGCATCCGCAGCCCGATCGACACCACACGACCCGACGAGTGCTCGAACCAGCCGGGGTCGAACTCGTTGCGCGAACTGCTCGACTCCTTCGCCACCAGCGGGGATCACCATTACCGACTAAAGCATGCAACGGCGTGCTCGCGCACCATTGAGACTGGTCGTCGCCGATGGAACGAGCCGCCCGACACCCGGCCGCCGTGACCCGCCTTGGGCGAAGCTCGCCAGCGGCCAGCGGTAACCTCGCGTTCGAACGTGAGATGTGGACGATGGATCATCGGACCGGTCTCGCCGACGTCACCTGCCCCGTTCTGGTGCTCAGCGGCGCCCACGACCCGGTATGTGGCCCGGCGAGCACGGAGGAGTTGGTGGCCGCTCTTCCGAACGGGACGACGACGTGGGTCCGCTTCGAGCGCAGCTCAGACGCCATTGCGGCCGACGAGCCCGATGGGTTCCTGGAAGCAGTCAGAGCGTTCATTGCGGCGTGAGTCTCCCGGCTGTTTGGGCAGCAGTCGTCGGGCCGACTAGCTTCGCCTCACCGGAACCAAGGGGGAATGATGGACGTTAAGGGCAAGCGGGCGGTCGTCTTCGGCGGCACCTCGGGCATTGGTCTTGCGGCGACGAAACAGCTCGCGGCGCTCGGCGCCGAGGTCATCGCGGTCAGCCGCAACCCGGACAAGGCAGGTGATCTGCTGGCCGGTGTCTCGGTGCGGGCCTGCGACGTCCTCGATCGCGCCGGTCTCCAGTCGCTCTTTGCCTCGCTCGCCCCGTTCGACATCCTCGTGAGCGCGGCAACCGGCGGTACCCGGGCCGTCGGACCCTTTCTCAAGATGGACATGGACGGCTTCGCCAATTCGTTCGACAAGTTGTGGGGATACGCCAATGTCGTGCGCTTCGGTACCGAACATCTGAGCGAGGATGGTGCCATCGTCCTGGTCAGCGGTTCGCCGGCCCGGTCGAACAGCAGCGGGATGGTGGCCGTGGGTTCCACCGGGGCGGCGGTCGAACAAATGGTGCGATACGTCGCACCCGAGATCGCACCTCGACGGCTCAACGTCGTCGCCCCTGGCATCATCGACACGCCGATGAACCCCCTGCAGGGCACCGAGCGAGAGGCGGCATACGCCAAGTCCACCGCGCGATTCACCATTCCCCGTCCGGGCACGGCTGACGAAGTCGCCCAGGCGATTCTGTTTGCCATCACCAACGACTTCGTGACCGGAACGACCATCGACGTCGACGGTGGCTGGCTCTTGACCTGAGGCGAACGAACCGAACGAACCGAACGACGAGGAGTCGACCGACATGATCACCGCAATGCCCCGAATCGCCATCGTCGTCAACGACTTCGAGCGCGCCGTCACCACCTTCCGGGACGTCTTCGGCATGCCCGTCGTCGATTTCTCACCGCGGACGGTTCCGGACTTGGGCGGCCACGTCGGGATGTGCCAGCCGCCCGGCGGCAGCAACATCGAGCTCATGGCGCCGTCGGACCCCGGTGCCCCGTTGAGTCGGGCGATGCAGAAGTTCCTCGACGCCCGCGGTGACGGCCTCTACGCCCTCATGCTCGAGGCGCCCGAACCCAACGCCGAAGCGGTCGAACTCGAGGCTCGTGGCATGGATGTCCTCCCGCTGATGGCCGGAGCCGCGGGCCGTGATGTCCACCCAAGATCGACCCACGGTGTGCTCATCCGCGTGTACCCGGACGGCTCGGTGGCGCCCGGAACCGAGGCCTCACGCGAACCGGGCCTCACCGGCATCTCCACCGTGATCATCGCCACCAAGGACGCAACCGCGGCAGCCGACACCTACCGGCACGGTCTTGGACTGGCGGTCGACGCGCCGTGCTACGACCCCGACCGGGGTGTGACCGTTGCCCGTTGCCATCCGGCCAAGGGTGGCTCGATCGAACTTCTCTCCGCCGTCGACACCGCCAACCCGTTCGCGGCCGAGATCGACCGGTTCGTCACCGACACCGGCGGAGGAATGTACGCGCTTGTGTTGGAGGCCGATGACACCGACCGAGCTGTCGCCACCTTACGCGAGCGCGGCGTCACCTTCGGAGGAAGCACCGGCCGAATGGTCTCGATCTTCGGCACCCGGCTGATCATCGGCCGCTGACCGACGATCTCGACGAGCGCGCGACCGAACGGGCCGGGCCGGGGTTCCCCTCCCGGTGGCGGGTCGACCGATAGCCTCGGTGCATGCCCGGTCACGAGAAGCGCTTCGTCATCATCGGTGGCGGCCCCGGTGGTACTGCCTGTGCCACCCACGCCGCCCGCTATGGCGCCAACGTGACGCTCATCGAGAAGGACCTCGTCGGCGGGGCCGCGCACCTCCTCGACTGCATCCCGTCCAAGGCCATGATCGCTACCGGCGGAGCGATGTCGATGATGAATCACGCGGCCGAGATGGGTCTGGCCAAGGTCGAAGTGAGCCTGGACTTCGACGCCCTTCGTGACCGGATCCTCGAGATCGAGGAGCGTCTCGAGCACTCGGTCCGAAGCTTGCTCGAGAGCCAGAAGGTCAACATCATCGAAGGCGTCGGCGCGCTCACCGGACCCAACTCGGTGTCGGTGCAGCACAACGACGGCAAGACGTCGACCCTGGAGGCCGACGTGATCGTCCTGGCCACCGGCAGCCGACCCCGCATCCCCGATTGGGCTCCCATCGACGGGCAGCGTGTCCTCACCACCCGCCACGCCTATCCGCCGCCGGAGCTTCCGCAGAAGCTCATCGTCATCGGCTCGGGAGTCACCGGGGTCGAGTTCGTCCACATGTTCCGCTCGTTCGGGTCCGAAGTGATCCTGATCGTCAGCCGCCAGCAGGTACTTCCCGACAAGGACCCCGAAGTCGCGTCGGTCCTCGAGCACAGCTTCCTCGACCGTGGAGTCAAGCTCTTCATGGGCGCCCGTGCCCAGTCGATCGAGGTCGAAGGCAATACGGTGAAGGTGTTCTGCGACGACGGCCGAGTTGCCGAGGGTTCACATGCGCTCCTGGCCATCGGATCGGTGCCGAACTCCGAGAACCTCGGTCTCGACTCGGCCGGTGTCGAACATGACCACGGCTACGTCAAGATCGACCACAACTGCCGCAGCAGCGTGGCCCACGTCTACGCGGTCGGCGACCTGTCCGGCAAGCTTCCGTTGTCGTCGGTCGCAACGACCCAGGGTCGCAAGGTCGCCGAGCACGCCATGGGTCTGCACGCCGGACCCCACCGACACCTCGACTACGAGAAGGCGGCCTCGGCCATCTTCACCGACCCCGAGATCGCCGACGTCGGGCTGGCCGAGGCCGATGCGTTTGCCGAGGGTCGCAAGATCCGGGTGACCAAGGTGCCGTTCTCGGTGTCGGCCAAGGCCCTCATCAACAACGACAGCCGGGGCTTCGTCAAGATCGTGTCGGACCCCGCCACCG
>JAQCHM010000129.1 GCA_027730885.1 Actinomycetota bacterium
CCCGCCGGGCTGATGGCCCCGAAGCGCCGGATCAGACGGCCGAACACGATCTCGCCCTCGGCCCTGGCCAGGTTGGCTCCCAGGCAGTAGTGGATACCCGAGCCGAAGCTCATGACCGGCTCGACCGGTCGATCCGTCGCCGCGAAGCGACGGATGTCGAAGGTGTCGGGGTCGGCGAAGTGGGCGGGATCGTGATTGGCCGCGCCGAGCAGGGTGATGACGCGATCGCCGGGCTCGAAGTCGAGACCTGCGAACTGAACCGGGTCGAGGCAGACCCGTGCGTCGAGCTGGACCGGCGAGTCGAACCGCAGAGTCTCCTCGACCGTCGCCGACACCAGGGACGGATCGGCCCAGAGCGCAGCGAGCGCCTCGGGGTGCGACAACAGCTGGTTGATTCCGTTACCGATCAAGTTGGTCGTGGTCTCGGCGCCGGCCGCGAACAGGAGGACCGATACCGCCAGGATCTCGTTCTCGGTGAGCCGATCGTCGCCGTCCGCGGCGACGATGAGGCCCGAGATGAGGTCCTCAGCGGGGTGGGCCCTGCGCGTGGCGATCAGTGCTCGGAAGTAATCGAACAACACCTCGTTCGCGGCTTCGGCCGCCCGCAGCTCTTCGAAGGACGCGTTGGGTTCGAGGACGGCCACCAGTGCGGTCACATGGTCGCGGATCTGGGGCCAGTCGGTGGCCGGGACGCCCAGCATCTCGCTGATGACCGAGACCGGCAGCGGCTTGGCGACCAGTTCCATGAGATCGCCGCTTCCTGCATCGGCCAACTGGTCGAGGCAGCCATCGACCAGTTCGGTGATCCGAGGCTTCAGTTTCTCGATCGTTCGAGGGGTGAATGCCCGGCTGACCAGGCTCCGCTGGCGGGTGTGACTCGGCGGGTCGAGGCCCAACATCGACAGCGTGCCCTCGTCGATGCGCCGGGTCTGGCGTTCTCGTCGGAACGCCAACTCAGGGGAGTCGGCGCCTCCGAAGGAGGCGTCGGGCATTCCGTCGCCCGCCCCGAACCGATTGTCCCGGAGCAGCGCCCGGCAGTCGTCGTACCGGGTGAGCAGCGCGCCTCCGAAGCCCGACACGTGCACTGGTACCTCGTCCTGGAGTTGTCGGTAGAGCGGCGCGGGCTGGGCGGTCCCCTCTGGCGTGAAGAAGATGCGGAGGAATAGTTCGTCGCCTCGCTGCTGGCGCGCCGCCTGCTGTTCGGGGGTTGCGGGTTCGACGAAGCGGATGACCATGGGCGCCAGCATGGCCCGGCGTGAGGTCCCCAGCAATAGCCAAACGCCGAACCGGTCGGCGATACTTGCCCGATGAAGATTCGCATCGGGTACGGGCTAGGCACGAGAAGCGAGACCAACGACCAGGAGCGGTTCGACGAGTTGATCGACGGACTGGAGCAGCACGACTTCGACTCGCTGTGGCTCTCCGAGCGGCTCACCAGCGATTGTCCCGATCCGCTCGTCGGCATGGCGTACGCCTGCGGACGTACGAAGAAGCTCAAGGTGGGGATGTCAGTGATGGTGCTTCCTGGCCGCAACCCCGTCGTTCTGGCCAAGTCCCTGGCCAGCCTCGATCGTTTGTCGGCCGGCAGGGTGGTGCCCGCGTTCGGCCTCGGCGTCGCCAACTCGGCCGAACAGCAGGCGTTCGGCGTCGCCCGCAACGAGCGCGGTGCCTGGTTCAACGAGGCCTTGCCGTTGATGCGTCGGCTGTGGGCCGAGGACAACGTCACCCATCGGGGGCCACGCTTCGACATTGAGGATGTCACCGTTCGACCCAAGCCGGTCAAGGGTCATCTCGATGTCTGGCTCGGTGGCCGGGCTCCGCTCGAGATGAAGCGGGTTGGCGTGCACGGCGATGGTTGGCTCCCGTCGTTCTGCACCGTTGCCGACGTCGAGGCCGGGCGGACCGAGATCGAGCGCATCGCAGACGAACACGACCGCGCCATCGAGGATGATCACTGGGGCGTGCTGATCAGCTACCGAGACGCGTCCGAGCCGATTCCCGAGCGGATGCTCGCGTTGCTCGCCGACCGGAACCCCGAAGCCTCACCCGAGGATGTCCTGCCGACCAAAGAGAATTTGCCTGCGGCCCTGCAGCGGTTCATCGACGTCGGGTTCTCCAAGTTCGTGCTGATCCCGTCGACCGAACCGGTTGTCTGGGGACCTGAGTTGGCCGAGGTCTCGGCGATCGTCAAGCCGCTCGCGAACTGAGGGTCGTTCAGGCAGGCGAGAGCACCCAGGCCGACCGGGCATCGGTACGAGACGGTGGTTTCCGGTGTTCGCGACCACCACGGTGCCGTCGCTCAGGACGGTCACATCCTCGGGGTGTCGGAGTCCCGCTAACTGGAGGGTCCGGATGCTGCGACGGGCAACGACCCGGATGCGGCTGTTGCCGGTGTCGGCCACCAGTAACGTGCCGTCCGGCCGGGCGACCAGGCCGGTGGGCCGTTGGAGGACGGCGCGGTGGGCCGGTCCGTCGATCAGCCCGTAGCGCTCGAAGGTGTTGTGCGTGACGCTCAGGACCTGGCCGGTGTCGGTCAGCAGGCGGAGGTTGTTCGACGCCGCGTCGACGAAGGCCAAGCCGCGGTCGGTCCGGGTGATCCCCACCGGTTGGGCCAATTCGGCGCGGTGGGCCGGTCCATCCAAGGTGCCGGTGAAACCGGTCCCGGCCAGCACGCCCAGACTGCCGTCGGGCAGGATCCTGACCAGCTGTTCGTCGACTGCGTCGCAGACGACGATCGACCCGTCGCGGTCCTGGGTGAGACCTTGGGGTCGGCCAAGGTCGTCGGCCAAGACGTGCGTCTCGGCTCCCTTGCGGTCGAGGGCGATCACCTGTCCCTGCTCGGGAAGCGACACAGCGATACCCTGCGATCCCCGGGCAGTGACACGGGCCGGACGGTCGATGCTGTCGAAACTGGCCTCGATCCGGTAATGGAGACGGTGGCGGAAAAGTTCGAGAACGAGCACCCGGCCGTTCCCGGAGTCGGCCACCGCGATGCGGTCATCGGGTAGGGCCGCCAGACCACAAGGCCAGGCGAATGCCTCGTCGGTCTGCCCGGAGCCGGCACCAAGTCGTTCGGAGAACATGTCGTCTGCGGACGCGGCCGGACCATGGGAACGGCGTCGACTCGCAGCCGATGAGCGGAGCACGGCGACTTCGGTCGCCTCGATCAGAGCGTCGAGATCATCGAGGCCCAGGAGCGCGCCGACAGCGCGGTGGCGATGATCGATGACAATGGCCGCCGGCCATCCACCGGGGTTGTATCGCGACCAGATCTGAAGGGCTCGATCGTGGACCACCGGCAGACTGATGCGGTGCTGCGCGACGGCGTCGCGGGCGTAGTCGGTGGCCTGCTCGAACGGGTACCGGGGAGACAGCACGGCGATGGCCCGCAGGTGCCCGCGGTGGCCGGCGATCGTGTGGTTCATCAGCTGTTCGATCTCCGCCAATCGGGTGAGCGACGCCTCACAGGTCGACGACCAGAAGACGAGTACCGAGACGACACCCGAGAGGTCGCCGCGGGGAGGTGCCAGCGCGTTGATCCAACCGTCTGTGGTGAGAGGAGGTGCCTTCGGACTCACCAGCATCCGATCGGTCGTTCGTGCAGCGACATGAGCCGTCGGGCCCACGATCGAGGATGGCTCCGGGCGCTCAGCTGGGCTAACTTCTCTGTGTTTCCCTGAGGTATCGATCGTTGGACACGTAGGAGACCACGCCGTGAAGGTTGCTTTGACCGTCAATGACTTCCTCGACCGAGGAATCGCCGTCTACCCCGAGCGGGTGGCCATCGTCGACGAACCGGATCAGCCAGCGCCGTCGCTCGGCAACATCACCTACGCCGAGTTGGGCGACATCCGTCGTCAGATGGGCGTGGCGATGGACGAGCTCGGGTTGCCAATGGGCGCGCGCGTCGCGATGGTGTCGCACAATTCGGCTCGACTTCTCACTTCCTTCTTCGGCGTCAGCGGCAACGGGCGTGTCTTCGTTCCCGTCAACTTCCGCCTGGGCCGAGCCGAGGTCGAATACATCGTCGAGCATTGCGGCGCTGATGCCCTGCTCATCGACCCCGAACTCCAGGACGATCTGGCCGGTATCGACTGCAAGCACAAGTGGATCATGGGTCCCGAGTCCGACGCCTTCTGGTACGGACGGTCGGGGACACCGACGCCTTGGGTGCCCGATGAGGACGCGACCGCGTCGATCAACTACACGTCGGGAACCACGGCACGGCCCAAGGGTGTCGAGCAGACGCATCGGGCCCGCTGGACCAACGCGGCCATCTTCGGTTGGATGGCCGGGGTTTCGGACCGCGATGTGTACCTCCATACCCTGCCCATGTTCCACTGCGACGGGTGGGGCATGCTCTACACCGTCACCGCCATGGGCGTGAAGCACGTTGTGCTGCGCAAGGTCGACGGCGAGGAGATCCTGCGCCGGGTACGCGACCATGGCGTCACCCTCATGTGTGGCGCGCCGGCCGTCGTCGCGATGGTCCTGGATGCGGCAGCCAAATGGGAAGGCGAGATCCCCGGCCGCGGCACGGTACGCATCGTCGTGGCCGGCGCGCCACCGCCCACCAAGACCATCGAACGGGTCGAGACCGAGCTCGGATGGGAGTTCATCCAGATCTACGGTCTCACCGAGACTGCTCCGCTGATCACCATGAACCGGGCGCGGCCCGAGTGGGACGACCTCGACGCCGCCGGCCGCGCTCAGAAACTCGGGAGAGCCGGAGCGCCTGTGGTGGGTATCGAGATGTGCGTCGACGGTGAAGGGGAGGTACTCGCCCGCGGTAACCACATCCTCAAGAGTTACTGGGCCCAGCCTGAGGCGACCGAGGAGGCTCTCGCCGGAGGCTGGTTCCACACCGGCGACGGCGGCGTCATCGACGACGAGGGTTACCTGGCGATCACCGACCGCAAGAAGGACGTCATCATCTCGGGTGGCGAGAACGTGTCCTCCATCGAGGTCGAGGATGCCATCTTCTCCCATCCCGATGTCACCGAGGTCGCGGTCATCGGCGTGCCCCACGACAAGTGGGGTGAGACGGTCAAAGCGCTGGTCGTCACCGTTGCGGGTTCGTCGCTCACCGAGGCCCAGGTGATTGGCTACTGCCGTGAACGACTCACCCACTACAAGTGCCCGACGTCGGTCGAGTTCCGCGAGGAGCTGGCCCGGACGACGACCGGCAAGCTCCAAAAGTTCAAGCTGCGCGAGCCGTACTGGGCCGGCAGGGACAAGATGGTCAACTGAGCCCTCCCATGACCGACCGCCCATCCGTATCGTCCGGCCCTGGTGGCAGCAACGGACTGGCCCGCTGTCCAAATCCCGGCCTCGGCGAGTCGCACGTGACGATGGCGTGGGCCGAGTTGGTGCCCGTGCTCGAGCGCTACATCGCCATCCCTGCCTTGTCGCCGGCCTTCGATCCGGACTGGGCGACGAGCGGTCACATCGACGCTGCGGTCGAATTGGTGACGGCCTGGATCGCGGCTCGGCCGATCGTCGGCTTACAGGCCCGCGTGCAGCGTTTGGATGGGCGTACCCCACTGATCGTCGTCGACATCCCCGCGTACGGGTTCGAGGCTGGCGCCCCGAGCGGGCCCGAGACCGTTCTGCTGTACAGCCATCTGGACAAGCAGCCAGAGTTTTCGGGTTGGCGCGACGGCTTGGGGCCTTGGACTCCGGTCCGAGACGGTAACCGGCTTTACGGCCGGGGTGGGGCCGACGATGGTTACGCGGCCTTCGCCAGCCTCATTGCGATCGAAGCCGTACAGGCAGCCGGCGGAAGACACCGCCGATGCGTGCTGCTCGTCGAGGCATCCGAGGAGTCCGGTAGCCCTGATCTGCCGGCTCACGTCCAGCAGCTGGTCGCCAGCGGATCGATCGGCGACGTGGGCCTCGTACTCTGTCTCGACTCGGGATGCGCCAATTACGACACCCTCTGGTTGACGACCTCCCTGCGGGGTGTCGTGTCGACCACCGTCGAAGCCCACGTGCTGATCGAAGGGGTGCACAGCGGTGCTGCCAGCGGTGTGGTGCCGTCATCGTTCCGTGTCCTGCGTCGATTGCTCGATCGCGTGGAAGACCCCGAAACCGGTCGGGTGCTGCTCAGCAGTGCCCACGTGGGGATCCCGGAACACCGAGTGACCGAAGCGGCCGCCACGGCGACCGCGCTGGGCCACGGTGAAGCGTTCCCGGTCACCGATGGCCTCGATCTCATGACGTCGGATCCGGTCGACACCCTGTTGGCTCGGACCTGGCGCCCTGCGTTGTCGATCACCGGGGCCGACGGGTTGCCCCCGACGGGGCGTGCAGGCAACGTGCTCCGCCCGTTCACGTCACTGAAGCTGTCGCTTCGTATCCCCCCGACTGCTGATCCGAACGCGGTGATGGACGAGCTTCGGGGTGTGCTCACCTCCGAGCCCCCTTCGGGAGCGGACATTCGACTGGTCGACGGCGACGTGGCGCCGGGTTGGGACGCTCCCGACCTCCAGGCGTGGCTGGCCGACGCCCTCTCGGCCGCCTCGCAGGCCCGTTTCGGTCAGCCCATGCGGCTGATGGGAGAGGGCGGCACCATTCCGTTCATGGGGATGCTGGGCGAGCGATTCCCGAACGCCCAATTCGTCATCACCGGTGTGCTCGGACCGGAGTCGAACGCCCATGGCCCCAACGAGTTCCTGCATCTCGCGTACGCCGAGCAGCTCACCCGATGCCTGGCCGACGTGATCGCCGCTACCGCTTGACTCCGAGGTCAACCGGACGACTGGTGGCCTCGTAGAAGTCGTTGCCCTTGTCGTCGATCACGATGAACGCAGGGAAGTCCTCGACCTCGATCTTCCAGATGGCTTCCATACCCAGTTCGGGGTACTCGAGCACCTCGACCTTGCGGATGCTGTCCTTGGCCAACCGGGCGGCCGGCCCGCCGATCGACCCGAGGTAAAAGCCCCCGTGACGTTTGCAGGCGTCTTTGACCGCGTTGCTGCGATTGCCCTTGGCCAACATGACCATCGAACCGCCGGCTGCCTGGAATTCGTCGACGTAGGAGTCCATTCGCCCTGCAGTCGTCGGGCCGAACGATCCCGAGGCGTAGCCCTCGGGGGTCTTGGCCGGCCCCGCGTAGTACACCGGATGATTGCGCAGGTACTCGGGCATCGGTTCACCCGCGTCCAGGCGCTGCTTGATCTTGGCGTGCGCGATGTCGCGGGCGACGACCAACGTGCCGGTGAGACGGAGCTGGGTTGTTGTGGGGTACTGGCTCAGGGTGGAACGAATCTGTTCCATCGGCTGATCGAGGTCGATCGCGACCACGTCGGCCGACAGATCGGCTTCGGTGACCGGAGGCAGGAAACGGGCGGGATCGGTCTCGAGTTGCTCGAGGAAGATGCCCTTGGCGTTGATCTTGGCCAACGCCTGGCGGTCAGCCGAACAGCTGACGGCGATGCCCACTGGGAGTGATGCACCGTGCCGGGGCAGGCGGATGACCCGTACGTCGTGACAGAAGTACTTGCCGCCGAACTGAGCGCCGATACCGAAGGCCTGGGTGAGCTTCAAGACTTCGGCTTCCATCTCAAGGTCTCGGAAGCCGTGGCCGGAGCTGGACCCCTGTGTCGGCAGTGTGTCGAGGTAGCGAGTCGACGCGAGCTTGGCCGTCTCGACTGCGAACTCGGCCGATGTGCCGCCGATGACCAGGCCCAGATGGTAAGGGGGGCAGGCCGAGGTGCCGAGCAGCCGTAGCTTCTCGTCGAGGAAGCGGCGGAGGCCCGTGGGGTTCAGGATGGCCTTGCTCTCCTGGAACAGGTAGGACTTGTTGGCTGATCCGCCGCCCTTGGTCATGAAGAGGAACTTGTACTCGGCGCCGGTTGTCGCCTCGATCTTGATCTCCGCGGGCAGATTGTTGGCGGTATTGACCTCGTCCCACATGGTGAGCGGGGCCATTTGTGAGTAGCGGAGGTTGGAGGTCGTGAACGTGTCGTAGACGCCGCCGGCAAGCGCTCGTTTGTCGTCTCCCTCGGTCAGGACGAACTGTCCCTTCTTGCCTTTGATGATCGCGGTTCCGGTGTCCTGACAACCGGGGAGCACGAAACCCGCGGCAATGCTCGCGTTCTCGAGGAGCTCTCGGGCCACGAAGCGGTCGTTGGCCGACGCCTCCGGATCGTCGAGGATGTCGGCGAGCTGCTGCAGATGGCTCGAACGGAGCAGATGCGAGATGTTCTTGATGGCCAACGCCGACAAGGAGCGCATCGCTTCGGGAGCAACGCGAACGAACTCGGTGCCACCCAGATCGACGACCTCGACGCCTTCGGTGCCGAGGTCGTCGTAGGTCGTGGCGTCGGGGCCCAGCGGGAGGAGGTCGGAGTAGTCGAAGTCGGCCATGGGCTCACGCTATAGGCCG
>JAQCHM010000130.1 GCA_027730885.1 Actinomycetota bacterium
TGGCAGCGGTACATCACGGTCTGGACCAGTTGGTCACGATTCTCCAACGACTTCGCGCTCAGGCGCAGGCCTTGGCCGACGGGAGGTTCGACGCGCCCGTGCTCGCCCAGTCGGCTGAAGGGCCGCTCGGCGAAGCGCTGGCCGCCTCCATCGAGCGCCTCCGTCGGACCACCGCCGACCTTCGGGACTCCGAACAGATGGCTCGAGCCATCATCGACACAGCGAGCGAGTCGATCCTCGTGCTCGACGACGCCGGCGACATCATCCAGGCAAATCAAGCCGCTCTCGCCGATCTGGGTAATCCGGCGCTGGCCGGTAGGTCTGCGGCGTCACTGATTCCGGACTGGCGGTCGCTGGTCGGCGGGTCGAGCGAGATCGAGATCGAGATCGAAGACACCGCCGGAAGCCGCCTGCACGTCCTCGTGTCCGGTAGCAGTTTCCAAACAGACCACGGCCAGGTGACCATCCTCATCTGGCGGGACATCACCGCCCGCAAGGACGGCGAGAACCGACTGAAGCACCTGGCGCATCACGATTCGCTCACCGACTTGCTCAATCGATCCGGCATGAAAGTCGAGCTCGCCAGACGAGAAAGTGAAGGTGCGACGACCTCGGTGGTGAACCTCGACGTCGACAGGTTCAAGCCCCTGAACGACCTCCATGGGCACGACATGGGTGACTTCGCGCTGACCGAGATCGCCCGGCGACTGCCGATCCGGAGGTTCTCGACAACGGTCAGGTCGGTGAAGATCCGGCGATGCTCGGGAACCAGGGCGATGCCGGCCCGGAGCATCCGGTCGGGAGCCCAACCGGTGGTGCTCTGACCCTTGAACACGACACAGCCCTCCGCCGGGGTCAGCAGGCCGGCGATCGATCCGAGGAGCGTGGTCTTCCCCGCTCCATTCGTCCCGATCAGACCGACGACTTCACCTTCACCGACGTGCAGGCTCACCCCACGGAGTGCCGAGATCGAACCATACTTCGTGGTCAGGGATTCGAGCTCCAGCACTGCGGCTACTCCCAGTTGGCGACCAAGGTGTCCGCCCCGTCGACGACCTTGTGGATCGAGACGGGCTTGGTTGGGATGCCCGTGGTTCCGGCGTAGGACATGACGCCAGTGAAGCCCTCGAAGTCGGCGATCTCGGCGACGGCGGCGCCGATCTCGGCCGGCTCGGTGCAGCCACAATCGACTATTGCCTGGATGCCGAGCAGCAGGGCGTCTGCGTACAGCCCGGCGAACGACCCGCTCTCGAGCGCTTCACCGTTGGCAGCTTCGTAGCTGGTCAGGAGCTTCTCGAGCCGACCACCCGGCTCGACGAAGGCGTGGGTGGTGTGCACCATCCCTTCGTTGGCGGGAGCATTCTCGGGAGCCAGGAGGCCCGTTGCCTCGAAGGCGTCGGCGCCGAGGTAGGTGAGGCCGTCGAGCCCTTGGCCTTCGAGCTGGCTGCGCAGAGCGGTGACCTGGTGAGCGAGCATCGCGGAGTACACCACTTCGCTGCCGTCCGCGATCGCCGCGATCTCGTTGACCTGGGCCGAGAAGTCGACATCGTCGACCGGCTTGTAGGTCTGGTCGATGATGACCTCGCCGCCGCCGGCGGTGAACACTTCGGGGTTGTAGCCGAAGTACGGGCCGGCGGCCGAGAAGGTGATGGCTCGGGTGAAGCCCTCTTCCAGTGCCCATTCGGCTGCGGCCGTGGCCTGCGCGGTGTCGTCGAAGCTCACGAGGAAGGAGTTGATCGACGAATCGGGTATGGACGGTTCGGTAGAAGCCGCGAAGAAGACCGGCACCTCACCCTTCGTGACCTGCAATACCGGCTGGCCGAAATCGGCGAACGGCGGGCCGATGAGGAAGTGGGCGCCGAAGTCGAGCAGCTCCTGCGTGGCCTGCGCCGTGACCTCGACATCGCCCTGGATGTCCGACACCTGGACCTCGACCGGTGCACCGTTGACGCCGCCGGCGCAATTGATGAGGGCGACCAGATGCTTGACCGCCTCGCTGCCGGGAATGTCTGCGAAGCCCGACACCTCGCCGAAGTCCAGCGCCATGCCGACCTTGATGGCGTCGCCGCTCGGCTACTAGGCGCAGGCTTCGAGATCGGCGTCGAGGACTGCGTCGATATCCAGCGCGGCGGCGGTTCCGCCGGACGAGGCTTCCCCGTCCGAGCCGGCATCGGAGGCCGCGTCGGAACTCGAACTGCCGCAGGCGGCGACGCCGAGCATCAGAGCGAGCAGGACGGCACACAACCGGCGAGGGTTGCCAGCGGTAAAGGTCATGTGTTGGGTCTCCCGTTGGAGGCTCCTGGCCAGGAGCGCTTCGTGTTGCGCCACGGCCTGCGCGGGTGGCAGGTTACCCTAGGACGGAAGTCATTCGGAGTCAAACGATCGAAGGAGCCCCTGTGGCCCCAGGCAGTTTACCGTCGGCGCCCCGAGCCACCTACGTCGATCACTATCTGGCCGACCTCGGCCCCGACGACGCCGACATCACCAACCACGACACCTACACCTCCGGCGTCCCCCATGCCACCTTCGCTCGCCTCCGCAAGGAGGACCCGGTGCACTGGACCGACGAGACCGATGGCTCGGGATTTTGGTCGATCGTCGGCTACCGCGAGGCGTTGGCGGTGAGCAAGGACCACCAGACGTTCACGTCGGTCAAGGGCATCCGCCTCGAGGAGATGGACGATGAACAGACCGAGGCCCCGCGAACGATGATGGAGCAGGACCCTCCTGAGCACACCCGGCTGCGGCGACTGGTGAACCGGGGATTCACCCGCAAGACGGTCGGGACATTCGAAGACGCGATTCGCGTGATCGCGGGAGAAGTACTCGACGCAGCCCTGCCGAAGTCCCAATTCGACTTCGTGAACGAAGTGGCGGAACAACTTCCGATGCGCATGCTGGGGAAGCTCCTGGGAACGTCGGACACCGACGGGCACCGACTGGTGAAGTGGGGCGACGCGCTGCTCGGCAACACCGATCCCGAGTTCACCGATCACGTCGTCGGCATTGCCGACACCGAAGCTTTCCGCATGGTGCCGTTTCGCAGCCCCGCAGCGCTCGAGATCTTCCGCTACGCGCAGGAACAGGCCGCCGACCGGCGGGTCTGCCCACAAGCCGACATCATCACCCAACTCCTCGGACCCACGAGCGACGGCGAACCGCTGTCCGACCACGAGTTCAACAACTTCTTCACCCTGCTGGTGGCCGCGGGCAACGACACCACCCGCTACACGATGACGCACGGTCTGTGGTCGATGCTCAATCACCCCCAACTGTGGTACGAGTGGAAGGCCCGGCCCGAACTCACCGACTCAGCGGTCGAGGAGATCCTCCGTACCAGTGCGGTCACGATGCATTTCCGGCGTACGGCCACAACCGACGTCGAGATTGGCGGCAAGCAGATCAAGGCCGGTGACAAGGTCGTCCTCTGGTTCAACTCGGCCAACCATGACGAGGACGGATTCGCCGACCCGTTCCGCTTCGATCTCGAGCGCCACCCTAACGATCACATGTCGTTCGGTCGGAACGGGCCACACCTCTGTCTCGGCGCCTGGCTGGCCCGAATGGAGGTCCGTGTCCTCTTCCAGGAATTGATGAAGCGAGTCGACCGGCTCGAGCCGAACGGCCCGATCGAGCGCCTTCGGCCGAACTCCATCGCGGGTATCAAGCATCTGCCCGTGAAGGTGGTGGCCTGATGACGACCCAGCGTAAGCGCGCGCTCGTCATCGCCCACGATCCGGACGGGCCGGGCTGTCAGGTCGAGGTCCGGCTCACCCGGCGGGGCTATGACGTCCACACTCACCTGGTCGTGCCCGGCGACGACCCGAACGTCGCCGCTCCGTTCCCCGAGTTCGCCGACTACGACATCGTGGTGCCGATGGGGAGCGTACGCTCCCTCACTCGGAAAGAGGAGATCGACACCTGGATCTACGACGAACTCGACCGGATCGCCAGGGCGCACGCTGCAGGTCAGCCGATCCTCGGCATCTGTTTCGGCGGCCAGTTGATCGCCGAAGCGCTCGGTGGATCGGTGCGCACGGCCGATGTCACCGAGATAGGATGGTACGAGATCGAGGCTCCGGCCGGTGGTCACAACCCCATCGGGCCTGGACCGTGGTTGGAATGGCACCACGACTGCATCGTCCCACCACCAAACGCAGAGGTGCTGGCCTCCAACGACAACGCGGTCCAACTCATCCGAATCGGTCGAACGGTGGGAACCCAGTTCCATCCCGAAGTCGACTTGAACCACATTCAGTGGTGGTTGCGGGGGGCGCCCGGCGAGTACCTCGCCGAGTACAACGTCTCGGTCGAGGCGCTGCTCGCCGAGAGTGCCGAACGAGAGGCGTCGAACATCGCGCAGTGTCACGCGCTGGTCGACTGGTTCCTCGACGTCGCCGCGCTCTGACGCGACGGTCAGTGGTACATCAAATACTGGCTGATCCCCCAGGGCGTGACTTCCGAACCCGGTCGATCCTCACCCACCGCGGCGATGTAGCGCTCCCACTCCGCGGTCTTGTTGACGATGAAGTTGGCGCAGACATCGGCGCTGACGGCCTCGATGAGCCGACCGTCCCGCTTCAGATCCTCGAGGGCCGCGGCGAGACTCTCGCCTACGTGCACGCCGGTGTCGATCTCCTCGAAACCGTCACCGGTCAGCGGAGGGGGGCACTCGAGATCGTCGACCACCCCGAGCCGGGCCGCCTGAAGCACGGTGGCGACCGCCAGATGAATGTTGGCGGCACCGTCGGACAGGCGGTTCTCGATGCGCGTCGCCGCGCCGCGAGCGGACGGCACCCGGTTGGCGGCCCCCCGATGCTCGAGACCCCAATTGGCCCAGTAGCCGTTGATCTGGCCCGGCTGGAGTCGCCGATAGGCGTTCACGGTGGGCGCACACAGTGCGGCCATCCCTGGGTGATGCGCCACCAGCCCGGCGAGGCACTGCTTTGCCAACGCCGACAATCCGTCCTCGGCACTCGGGTCCTCGAAACAGTTGGTTCCCGACGCGTCGCTCATCGAGAAGTTCACGTGTACTCCGGTACCGCTGAGCTCGGAGAACGGCTTGCCGAGGAAGGCCAGGTCGAGCCCGTGATCGATGGCGACCTCGCGCGCCAGCACGCGGAACAGGAAGGCGTCGTCCGCCGCACGGAGCGCGTCGTCGTACTCGAGGGTCAGCTCGAACTGCGATTCGTCGAACTCGGCGTTGACCGACTCGACCTTGAAGCCGCTCGCCTCGGCGGTGCGCATGATGTCGTCGATCACGCCGACCGGATCGGCGAAGCGACCGGTGCCGTAGACCATGGAGCGTGGAGTCTCCCACCGCTTCCATCCGCCGTCGTCCTCGGGCTCGAGCACGTAGGCCTCGAGTTCGATTCCCACCTTCACCTGGTAGCCGAGGGCCGCCCAGTCGGCCAACGCCTGCTGCAGGGCATAACGAGGCGAGAAGCGGTAGGGCTCTCCCTCCATCGTCAGGTGACCGACGGCAACGCCGGTGCGATCGTCTTCCCAACCAGGATGGATCTGGTCGGGGTCGAACGTCGAGAGGGCATCCCGGAGACCCTCGAGAAGGAACGATCCCGGCGCGGGCACCATGCTGCGGTCGTAGCCGAGGGCGAACGTGGAGACGCAGTGGTTGGTCCCTTTGTGCGCCAGTCGGATGGGAAGGTACTTGCCCCTCGGCAGCCCGAGATGGTCAGGCCACATCACCCGGATGCGATCGTAGGGGGTTTCGGTCAGCTGACCTCGATCACCGGTCGGATCGCTTGTCTTGTCGGCCGCGGATCCTCCTCGTCAACGTTCGGCCCCGAACGATACTGGCATCCTGCGCGGCTAGCCTGACCAACCATGGCTCGCCCACTCATCGGCCTCACCGGTCGCCGCAAGCCGGCTATGGCCATCGCCGGTTTCCCCGAGTCACTCCACGATCTGCCCGTCGACCTGTATCTCGCGGGATATGCGCAGGCCGTCATCGAAGCGGGAGGGATCCCGTTGCACCTGCCACTCGACCTCGCACTCGACGACATCGGGTCCTCGCTCTCCCGGCTCGACGGCCTGGTGTTCACCGGCGGAGCCGACATCGACCCGGGTGAATACGGCTCCGAACCGGCGTGGGCCCCCTAGGACAGCGAGCCGTTGCGCGATGCGCACGAACGGGCGGTGCTCGGCGCGGCGATCCAACGTGAACTCCCGACGCTGGGCATCTGCCGGGGCCTCCAGCTGCTGAACGTCCAGCAGGGTGGGACGCTCCACCAGGACGTTCCCACCCACGCCCGCTACGACGTCCCGCCCGACCACGAGGCCCACGAGGTGCGTTTCGTCGACGGCACGCGGTTGCACCGCCTCTATGGCCCCACGGCCAGCGTCAACACCCTTCATCACCAGACGATCGACCGGTTGGGATCGGGCCTCAGCGTCGGCGCTGTTGCCGACGACGGAACGGTCGAAGCAATCGAGTTACAGGGCAAGCCGGTCCTCGCGGTGCAGTGGCACCCCGAGATGATGCGCGGCCGTGCCGGCGATCCGGCGTTCGCCTGGCTCATTCAGGCCGCGTCGACCTGATCGGGCCCAAGCACCACCCGCTCAGGATTTCGGGGGCAGCACCGTGCGCCGTGTCGATCGGGAGTACGTTCGGCCCATGCAGGAACGTGCATCGTCGACGCAAGACGGGCAAGCGCCCGTTCCGATGCCTCTGGACGGACCGGTGATCGATCTCCGAGATCCCGGCGTCACCGACGGGCTGGCCGCGGCCCTCGGCAAGGTGGCTCAATCGATCGACCAGGTCGCCCACTTCAGCGCCCGAGCCGGTGCAGCCGAAGCGAGAGCCGAGATAGCGCTCCACGACCGCATGGCGGCGACCGGCCAGGTCAGACGTCTGAACGCCGACCTTGAATGCGAGCAGGCAGCGCGCCATCGCCTGGAAGTCGACTACACAGCCATGCAGCGCGAAGTCGAACTCCGAAGCGAACAGGTGCGCCGGCTCCAGGCCGACCTCGACCTCGTGCGCGATGACTACCGACGGCTGGCCCAGGTAGCCGAGACGGAGATCCGCCGCCTTCGGGGTGACCTCGCTACTGCTCGGCAAGCGGTCCACTACCTCGAGGCGCTCGTCGGCCGACGTCATCGCCGGCGCTACCAGGCGCTCACCACATCTGAAGAGGCGACCAGAGAACCCTTGCCCGGCAGGTAGGTCGCCGGCGCCCTCCCTCGCTACATTGCCGTCATGGAGCGCGAACCGGTGGGACTCCAAGATGCGGTACGTGGTTGGGGCGTTTCCGAGCGCACGCTTCGACGTCGGCTCGGCGCAGGAGACGCGCCCCTGGCGCAGCGCGCCGGCGACGGCTCCTGGCTGGTGCCCACCGACTGGCTGGACAGCGAGTTCGAGCGCGCCGTCATCGACTTGCGGGACCCGGCGGTTTCCGAGGGGCTCGCGGCCATCGTGGCCGACCTGGGGACGATGGCCCAGCAGGTCACCGCAGCCGAAGTACGGGCCGCGGTCGCAGAGACCGAGCGAGCAGCCGCCGAAGCCCGACTCCGCGTTGTCTCCGACGAACTCGACACCGTCCGGGCCGAGCACGAGCATCTGCGGCAGGACTGCACCGTTCTTCGCCAGGAGAACGCCGTCCAAGCCGATCGTCTGCTCCGGGTCCAGACCGAGGCCGAGCAGGCATGGCGTGCATGGGAGGAGTCCCAGGCCGAAGCCGACGCCAATCGGTCCGCAGCCCAAGCGATGATCGACCGCCTGTCTCGGCAGAACGAGAACAATCAGCAGAAACTCCGCATGCTCAAGTCGCTCACAAGCCGCCGGAAGAACCGATTGTTCAATCGTCTGTCCGACGACTTCGACCGCGAGCCCCTGACACAAGCCTGAGTCCGACGCTCCCCGACCATCCGTTCCTCGGTCGACCAGACCGCTTCGAGCAACTGGTCGACCTCACGCCCGGAGGCATCGACGCGTGGTGTTCGGGTCCTGACTGGGTGGTCTCGGCCCACGAAGCATTCGGGTCCGATGCCGAGCCCGTTGTCGTCGATCACGCCGGCGGGTTGGCCGCCCTCACGCGCTACCAGCTCGAGGACGGCCGGGTCGCCTTGGCCGGCATGGAACCGATGTGGGGGTTCGCGTGTCCGATGGTGGGCCCGGACCCCGAGGGCCTGTCGGCCGCCACGGCCGATCAAGCAGGGTCTTTGTCCTGGGATCAGCTGGTTCTCCCTGGCTTCCCCGAGGATCTCGCGCTGGCTCGACGAGTTGCCCCCGCGCTTGCCCGGTTCGGCTCCGTGCTGGCGGGACCCGGGACCGCACGCCAGGTCGCGTCGATCGCCGACTTCGAG
>JAQCHM010000131.1 GCA_027730885.1 Actinomycetota bacterium
GGGGTGGTTGTCGATCCACTGGACAAGGGGGTGGGCCGGAGCGGCCCGGCCCTTCACCAACCGGAGGTGCGGCGGGGATGCAGGGCGGCGGGCGGGCTGGGGGTGAAGTAATGCGACCATGCCGAGCAGTCTCCTCAGGGGGTGTGACAGTCCCGAGGGGAACGACTGTTCCCGAACGATTGTTCGTAGTCAATACGAACAATCGTTCGCCACCAACCTCACCGGCGGAAAACTCAGAGCGGCGCGCCGCCACCCGTCACCGTCAGTTGGCGTGCAGGGCGGCGTTGATGCCGCCCCATCGCTCGGGATCGGCCACGCTCAGCTCGACGGCACCGGTCAGCGAGTTGCGGATGAACAACATTCCCGAGCGGCCCGACAGCTCGCCGGCCTTCACGATCTGACCATCCGGCAACGCAACCCTGGTGCCGGCGGTGACGTACAGACCGGCCTCGACGGTGCAATTGTCGCCAAGCGCGATGCCGATGCCGGCGTTGGCTCCGATCAGGCAGTTCTCGCCGACACTGACTCGTTCCTTGCCACCCCCCGACAGCGTCCCCATGGTCGAGGCGCTGCCTCCGAGGTCGCTGTTCGCTCCCAGCACGACGCCTTGGCTGATGCGACCCTCCACCATCGCCGGGCCGAGGGTCCCGGCATTGAAGTTGCAGAACCCCTCGTGCATCACCGTCGTGCCCTCCGCGAGGTGGGCCCCGAGGCGAACGCGATTGGCAATGGCGATTCGAACGCCCGACGGCACCACGTAGTCGAGCATGTTGGGAAACTTGTCGACCCCGTCGACACCTACGGAACGGCCTTCGGAGGCCGCTGCTGCCCGCAGTGCATCGACCATTTCCGGCAGGACGGGGCCGGCGGTGGTCCATGCCACATTGGCCAACAACCCGAAGATGCCGTCGAGGTTGATCTCGTTCGGCTGGACCTCACGACGGCTCAACAGATGCAGTCGGAGGTACACATCGGCGGTATCGGCAGGCGCCTCGGCCAACGAAGCGATGGTCGTGGTGACCACCTCGCTCTTCACGAACCCCAGCTGCTCTGCCAGACAGGCACGAACCGGCGCGACCCCCGCCGCGGGGTACCAGACGTCCAGTCGGGTGCCCGAGACTGCGTCGACGTAGCTGTGTCCAGTTGCCGTGATGCTCATGGGTCGATCCTGGCAGCTGACGGCCCACGTTCCAACTGCAAGACCACGTCGGGAAAATTTGTCATGATCGAACACCCGTACGTGGCCGTATGGCATACTCGATCAGACGTTCGGCCCAGCCCCTCCAGGCGAAGCGCCCCCAATCCCTTCCCCTGTTCAACTCACTGCCCCCAAAGGGAATGATCATGCGCGACAACAAACTCACCACTCGCCAGCGGGCGATCCTCACCTTCATCAACGACCAGATGCTCGAGCGCGGCTACCCGCCCTCGGTTCGAGAGATCGGGGCCGAGGTCGGTCTCACCTCGCCGTCCACCGTCCACTCCCACCTCGCCACCCTGCAGAAGAACGGGTACCTCGAGCGAGACCCGGCCAAGCCGCGGGCCATCAAGATCCAGTGGGATCCCAATTCCGACCAGGGCAACATCGATCGTCGTCCGGTACGCCACGTGCCCCTGGTCGGCAGTGTCGCCGCCGGCACCGACGTGTTGGCCAGCGAAGACATCGAGGAGACCATTCCCGTTCCCGCCGACCTCACGGGCGACGGCGAACTGTTCATGCTCAAGGTCCGGGGTCAATCGATGATCGAGGCCGGCATTCTCGACGGCGACTTCGTGGTGGTCAGGGTTCAGAACCACGCCAAATCCGGCGAGATCGTCGTGGCCGGCATCCCGGGCGAGGAGGCGACGGTCAAGACCTACAGCCTGGACACCAAGAACAATCAGGTCGTCCTCATCCCCTCCAACTCGGCCCTCAAACCCATGCGCTTCGAGCCTGACGAGGTCCAGATCTTCGGCCGGGTGGTCACCGTCCTGCGTCGCGTCTGACCCCCGAGCCCCGCGCCGACACGTCGGGCCTACCGCCGCTTGCTCTCTCAGGCGGTGAGAACCAATACCCGCAACGCGGCGAAGGTCCGTTCGATCGAGGCCCGGTGGACGTGTTCATCCCGAGTGTGGGACACCGCGGGATCGCCCGACCCGAAGTTGGTGGCGGGAATCCCGTACTCGGCGAACCGGGCAACGTCTGTCCAGCCCAGCTTGGCCCGCACCTCGAGGCCGTTGTCGTCGATGAGCCGACGAAGGAGCGGGTGGGACAGCGACGGCGGGCAGGCCAGGCTGCGGTCGATCACCGTCACGGTGTCATCGACGTCGAGGTGCGGGGCGAGCAGTTCGCGCACCATGGTCTCGGCCTCGACGTCGGTGTGATCGGGGGCGTACCGGTGATGGATGCGCAGCACGGCCCGGTCGGGAACGACGTTGCCCGACACGCCGCCCTCGACGTGCACGGCCTGCAGCGACTCATGGAAGGTGCACCCGTCTATCGTCGGCTGTCGCCCCGGCCACTCGGCCAGCGCGGTCAGCAAACCGCCGAGACGATGGACCGCGTTGCGCCCCATCCACGGGCGAGCAGTGTGGGCCCGCGTTCCGGCCAGCACCACCTCGAACCGCAACGCGCCCTGGCAGCCGGCTTCGATGGTGCCGTCGGTGGGCTCACCGAGGACCGCACAGTCACCGGTCAACAGGTCGGGCCGAGCCCGGTGGAGTTCGACCAGGCCGCTGTGGGCCGAGGCAACCTCCTCGCGAGCGTAGAAGACATAGGTCAAGTCGACGGCCGGTTCGGTGACGGTGCGGGCCAATTCGAGGAAGCAGGCCAGCCCACCCTTCATGTCGGCCGACCCGACACCCCACAGAGTGTCGCCCTCGATGCGGGCACCCGCGTTGTCGTTGACCGGCACCGTGTCGGTATGGCCGACCAGCAGCAAGCGCTGGCTCCGGCCGAGCTCGGTGCGGGCGACCAAATTGTCACCCACTCGGGTCAGGGTCAGATGACCGAGCGACTCGAGCTGGGTCTCGAGCCAATCGACGAAGGGCCCCTCCTCGAAGGAGACCGACGCTTGATCGACCAGCTCGGCGGTCAGCGCCAACAGGTCGGTCACGCCAGACCCAGCCGTTCGGCCGCAAGCTCGAACAGGTCGTCGGGCTGCACGACGGCGATGCGCACGTGGTGACGGCCCTGCTCGCCGTAGAACTCGCCCGGGCTGACGATGACGCCGGCTTCTCGGGCCAGGCGTTCGGTGAAAGCCCACGCGTCGCCACCGGGCGCGGGCACCCAGAGGTAGAAGCCGCCGCCGGGTAGCTCGGCCTCGACTCCCATGGAGGCAAGGATCTCGATCATCCGCACCAGGCGGCGACGGTACCGGGCTCGCTGATCATCAACGTGATCCCGGTCGTGGAAGGCCACCACGGCTGCAGCTTGGACCGGTCCGGGCACCATGAACCCGGCGTGCTTGCGAACCTCGCCGAGGTAGTGCAGCAATTCGGCGTCACCGGCGTAGAAGCCAGCGCGGGCCCCGGCCAGGTTCGAACGCTTCGACAACGAGTGCACGGCGACCACGCCGTCCAGCCCCTGTTCGAGGATCGATCGGGGTGGGCCGTTCCAGGTGTACTCGATGTAGCACTCATCGGAGAACACGGGCACGCGGTTTGCCCGGCCCCAAGCAGCAGCGGCCGCGAGGTCGTCCAGCCCTCCCGCAGGGTTGCCGGGCGCGTTGACCCACAGGGCCAGAGCCCGGGCCGCGTCGTCGGGATCGATGGCGCCGAGATCGAGGCACCAGTCGGCACCGACGGGCACCGGCACGGCCCGGCAGCTTCCGAGGATGGCTCCCATCTCGTAGCTCGGGTAGCTGATGGCCGGATAGAGGATCGTGTCCCTGTCCGGAGTACGCAGCCGGAGATAGTTGGGCAGCCCGGCGACGAACTCCTTCGAGCCGATGGTGGCCCGAACGTCCGACGCCCCAACGGTGGTCCCCGTCAAGGAGTTCAGCCAGCGAGCCGCGGCCTCGCGGAATGCCGGCGTACCGATCGACGGCGGGTAGCCCCTCTCGGCGTTCGACGTCGCCAGTGCATCCACCACCGCGCGGGGCGGAGCGTCGATGGGCGTGCCGATCGACAAGTCGACCGCACCCCCCTCGAAGGCTTCGGCGATCGCGGTAAGGTCGTTCAGGCGGTCATAGGGATATGGCGGCGGGACGAACCCTCCGGTGGTGACGGTCATCGTTCGTCTCGCTTGGCTCGGGCAATGATCGGCTGCGTCCAACGCTCGGGAGCGCGCTCGGCACCGGAGGACTTCCCGACAATGTAGCCGGCGAGTCGCTTGGCCGAAGCCTCTTCGAGCCGGGCCTGCAGCCGCATTCCCTCGGTCTCGGTGGTCTCGCTGAGCACCTCGCCCTCGCGGTGGACCGCGGCCAGCATGTCACCTCGGGACCAGGGGACGAAGACTTCGTAGACGGTGGAGAGCTCTCGCAATCGGTCTCCCAGGGCCGCCAGCAGCTCGTCGATGCCCTCGCCGGTCTCAGCCGAGACGGCGACCGCGTCGGGATAACGCTCGCAGAGACGAGCTACGTCGGGCGACAGGTCGGCCTTGTTGAAGACCAACAGTTCAGGCACCTCGTTGGCCCCGATGCCCTCCAACACCTGCCGCACCGCGAGGATGTGGCTGTCTGGATCGCGTCCTGCGCCGTCGACGACGTGCAGCAAGAGATCGACCTCAGCCGCGACCTCGAGCGTCGACTTGAATGCTTCGACCAACTCGTGGGGCAGCTTCTTCACGAACCCGACGGTGTCGGTGAGCAGGATCTGCTCGCCGCCGGGGAGCTTGGTCTTGCGGGTCGTGGGATCGACGGTGGCGAACAGCCGGTCTTCGACCTTCACGTCCGAGCCGGCCAACCGGTTCAGCAGCGTCGACTTGCCCGCGTTGGTGTAGCCGACGATCGACACCATGCGATAGGGCGAACGGTGACGGGCCTTGCGCTGGTTGCGGCGGCGGTCGGAGATGCCGACGAGGTCCCGTTCGAGCTTGTGCATGCGCCGCACCAGACGGCGGCGGTCGACCTCGAGCTGGGTCTCGCCCGGACCTCGGGTGCCGATGCCGCCACCCTGCTGGCTGAAGTTCTTCTTGCCGCGGAGTCGAGGCAGGCGGTAGCGCAGCTGGGCCAACTCGACCTGGGTCTTGCCTTCGACCGACGTTGCGTGCTGAGCGAAGATGTCGAGAATCACCGCGGTTCGGTCGAGCGCGGTCCGACCCAGGATCCGTTCGAGGTTGAACTGTTGCGCAGGGCTCAGCGTGTCATCGAACACGACGGTGTCCGCGTCGAGCATCAACGCGCTGTCGCGAATCTCGTCGACCTTGCCCTTGCCGACGAAGGTCGCCGGGTCAGGCCGGCTGCGCTTCTGGATGATGCGATCGAGGGCATCGGCTCCCGCCGTGTCAACCAGCAATTCGAGTTCGTCGAGGGATGCTTCGGTGTCCTCGAGTGCTTCGCCGTCCTTGGTCATTCCCACCAGGACGATACGCTCCCGGAAGCTGCGGTCGAGGAAGCCGGAGCGGATCTCGCCGCCGAACTCACCGAAGGCGCCGCGGTGCGAAGCTTCCTCCTCGCCCGTGCCGCCGAAGTCCCCGGCGTCGCCGTCTGCCTGGTCGTCATCCCAATCGTCGTGGTCGTTCACGGCATCTCGACGCGGGCGATGAATCGGGCAGGGCCGGTGAGGTGCACGGTTTCGCCGACTTCCACGGTCACGGCGCCGCCCGGCATGTTCACGGTGATGGGGCTGTCGACGAGTCCCCAGTCGGTAGTGGCCACCCCGACGGCGCAGGCGCCCGAGCCACAGGCTTCGGTCACGCCGGACCCCCGCTCCCACACCTTCATGGTCACCGAGTGACGGTCGATCACCTTGGCCAGGTGAACGTTGAGCCCGTCGGGGTAGGCAGCCTCGACCTTGGGCCCGACGACGCTGATGTCGTAGCGGTCGGGCTCGTCGACCAGGGCGACCAGGTGGGGATTGCCGAGGTCGACGCCTTGCTGGCGGATCAGCTCGACGCCGAGGTCAGCCCACGCGGTCGAATCGGCCACGCCGACGCCGGCCGAACCCATGTCGACGCGAACGTTGACAATATGCGGGTCGTCGGTGGGGTCGAGGCTCAGGCGGCGCAAGCCGGCGTCGGTCCCGACCTCGAAGGTGGCCGGGCCGCAGACACCGCTGTGCATGGCCAGGGCCTGAGCGACGCAGCGGATGCCGTTGCCCGAAATTTCGGCCGCACTGCCGTCGGCGTTCCACAGCGCCATCACCGCCAGGCCCGCACCGGTTGCGCTGCCTCGAACGACGCTGGTCAACGAGATCAACCCGTCGGCGCCGACGCCGCGATGACGATCACACCATGCCCGAGCGTCATCGGCGGTCAACGGGCGCGCCGGTTCGACGGCGATGAGGAAGTCGTTGCCCAACCCTTCGTGTTTGGTCAGGACGATGTTCGAATCTTCGTGAGGCACGACCTTCAGTCTCGCAGCTCGACGGTATTTCCCCCAACGGATTTGTCTCCGGCGGGAGAATTCTGTTGCTGACCTTGGAGCTCCCAGTGACGGTCGACCTCGTCGACCAGGTCCACGGCCAGCGCGTCGAACCACGAGATCCGGGGATCGCGTCGAAACCATCGTTGCTGCCGGCGAGCGAAGCGGCGGGTCCGTCGCCGAGCCAGTTCAAGGGCTTCATCCAACGTGAGGTCGCCAGCGAGGTGGTCCAGCAGCTCCTTGTACCCGAGCGCCTGACCGGCGGTGCGGGAGAACCCGCTGGCCTGCAACGCTCGGACCTCGGTCAGGAATCCGTCTGCCAATTGGCGGTCGTACCGGGCGTTGATCCGAGCGTCCATGACGTCACGATCGATGGCCAGACCGACCTGGCAGAACCGCGACGGCGGGTACTGGTCGACGCCCGGCCCGAAGGACGAGAACGGTCGGCCCGACCCCAAGGTCACTTCGAGAGCCCGCAGGATCCGGCGGCGATTGGTAGGCAACATCTTTTCGGCCGCGACGGGATCAAGCTGGGCCAGCCGGCGGTGCAGGCCTTCAGTGTCCGGGTCGGCCTCGACGGAGGCCAGCACTTCGGGAAACTGCGCGGGGATGGTGAACCCGTCGATCAGCGCCTGGACGTAGAGACCGGTGCCGCCGACGACGATCGGGGTGTTGCCGCGAGCCTCGATGTCGGCCAGCGCGAGGGAGGCCTCGGCCGCGTACCGCGAGACCGTGTACTCCTCGGTCGGGTCGGCGACGTCGACCACGTGATGTCGGGCCGACGCGCGTTCCTCGGCGTTCGGCTTGGCGGTGCCGATGTCCATGCCCCGATAGATGGCCATCGAGTCGGCCGAGATGATCTCAGCCACCTCACCACGTTTGGCCAAGCAAACGGCCAGGGCAACTGCGAGCGCGGTCTTGCCGCTGGCGGTCGGTCCGACGATGACGAGAGGACGCCGCCTCTCGGGCGCGGCCGCTGGGTCCCGCATCAGTTGCCGGGTACGAGGCGGGGACGTCCGACCATGGACAACAGCGTGCCCGCTACGGTGACCGGATCGACCACCAGGTGGAGGTGTTCGCCTTCGAGGCGGGCGACCTCCCAACCCTCGGCCTTGGCTCGTTCGTAGGCCATCAGGTACATCTCGCCGGTTGCGAGGAAACACATCCGGAGGTTGGCCGGCAGTTCGGGGACCGGGATGGGTTGGTCGAAAAGGTTACGCGGCACCGGTTTGAACTCGGCGAACACCCGCGCCCGCTCTTCCACCGGCAGCATGTCGACGACCATGCCGCCCCACCAATGGTGCCAAGGCGGGAGGTAGTCGTCCGGGCGGACCATGTCGTCGAGCATGGTGGCCAAGGTCTCGTCGGCTTCGACCGGCGCGAGGCCGTCGCCAGCCGGGAACCGACCGTTCACCAAGATCACGGCCTCGACACGATGGCCGGCGTCGAGCAGGCACCGGGCGACCAGCGGCATCCGGGGACAGGCGGCCGAATGCCCGACGACCACCAACGGCTGCGGTTGGGGCGGACCGACGGCTTCGAGAATGCCCCGCACCCATGGACCGATGTGGTCGGTGTCTTCGGGGGTCGTCCTGGTCGTCGGCGAAATGACCGCGTCCTGGCCCAACAGGGTCAGGACTTCGGCGACGCCCCGGAAGATCTCTTTACCGGCTTGGTAGCCCGGCACCAGCAACCAGGTGCGTCTGCGCTTTTGGTAGACAGGTTTCATAACGAACTCCCGAGCAGACCGTGACAATAGTCACAAC
>JAQCHM010000132.1 GCA_027730885.1 Actinomycetota bacterium
GAGGTGTGCCGGGTGGTTGCATACCTGTTTTTGGCGGGGTTTAAGCATCAGCACCAGACCGTGCCGGTTGATGCCGCTCGCACCGCCGATCTCGGCCATGATCTCGGCCACGACGGCCTGATAGAGAGCGACCTGCTCGATGGTCATGGGGACGATCTCGTCGGTCTCGGTCTTGGGCGGGAGATCGGGCACGATCTCCGGGTCGGATTTCTTGCGCCGCAGGAGGAACGGCCGCAGCATGCGGTTCAGCCTGTCAGCGGATTCCGGATCGCCATGCTGCTCGATGGGGACGACGATCTCCTGACGGAACCGCTCTTGAGGCCCCAGCAGTCCGGGAGTCGTCCATTCGAGGATCGACCACAGGTCGAGCAACTGGTTCTGGACCGGGGTACCGGTGAGCGCGAAGCGAGTGCTCGAAGGCAGTGTGCGCATGGCTCTCGACGTCCTGCTGGTGGGGTTCTTGATGGCCTGGGCCTCGTCGGCGACGACCAGGCCCCATCCCAGCTTGGACAGCGACGCCGCGTCGCGTCGGGCGATGCCGTACGTGGTGAGGATGACCGAGCCTGGTTCGGGACTCGGTAGGACCCGGCGGGCGCCGTGGTACCGCGTCACTGCCACGTCGGGTGCGAAGCGCTCGAGCTCGCGCTGCCAGTTGCCGACCACCGATGCCGGGCAGATGACCAGCGTCGGGCTGGGTTGCCGTGCCTGACGTTGCAGATGGAGAGCGATGACCTGAATGGTCTTGCCCAGCCCCATGTCGTCGGCGAGGATGCCGCCGAGGCCGAGTTCGTCCATCTCAACGAGCCAGGCCAAGCCGCGTTCCTGGTAAGGCCGAAGGGTGGCGTGAAGTGTCGCCGGGGGAGCGAGCTGCTGGACCGACTCGAGTTGGCGAAGTCGGTTCGAGAGCTCGGCCAGTCGGCCCGAGACCTCGATCCGCTGGACGTCGCCGCCGACGGTCACCGGCAGCCCGAGTGCCGCGGCGATTGCCGCGCTCGCGGGCAGGGAACGCTTTTCGCGCAACCGCTCGAGGCTTTCGGGATCGACCCGGATCCACTGATCACGAAGCCGCACGACGGACCGCTTGCTGTCGATGATCTCCGCCAGCTCCGCTTCGGTGAGTTGCTGCCCACCGAGCGAACCCTGCCAACGCAACTCGAGGAGCGAAGACAGGTCGAGGCCGCGACCGAGACCCCTGTTCCATCCGACAATGACGCCCTCGTCGGAATCCCGCCAGGTGTCCGACAGCTCCGGTCGGTCGAGAGGGCGCGGTCTCGAAGTGCGCCGCGTTCGCGCATCGGCATCGAGGCGTGAGGATACAACGGGGCTCAGGTCGAGGGAGGCGAACAAACCCGGGGGCGCGATGACCGAGAGGCCGGTGGCGCCCAACCGAAGACCGAGTGGCCCGAGAAGCGCCTCGAGTTCGTTGAGAGCAAGTTCGATCATGGAAGGTGGCTGTTCGGCCGGGGACTCGATGAACACGGCCAGGGCAGGCCAGATGCGCGATGCCCGCTTCAGAACCATCGCGATCTCGTTCTCGACCGGTGCGAGTCGAGCGCGGAGGTCGTCCGGAGCCTGGACGAGGTCCTCGACGTTGGCGGTGAGTGCGGCATCGTTGCGGCTCTGGAGGCCGAGCACCGCCCGGAACCCGGGCTTGTTCCCGTCGAAGTGTTCGGTGCCGATACGTAGCGTGACGAGCGGAATACGTCCCTGGTCGGCTTCGACGGCCAGGCGACTGAGGCCGCCGAGCGTGGCCTTGGAGTCGACGACGATGCTGCCGTGTGAGGCGAACGCCTGGTGCCCCGCAGCGATGGGTGCTGCCGCGGTGCGAACGAACGCGTCGATCACGGCGGTGAAAAAGCCGTCGAGGGCTCGGCTCGCCGACATCATCTCGAGCGGGGGTTCCTGCCCGGTCGGGGCCTCGTGGAGCCGACGGCCGACGTGAGGCAGTGCGTGGCCTGCGGCGGGCAGGGCGTCGACGAGTCGCCGTTGCCGTCCGTGGTCGTCAGGGGTGAGCGGACCGGGCTTCCAACAGTCGACCCCACGCGGGGTCAGACCGGGTTGGATGCGGGCCTCGGCCACCCAGCCCAGGGCGGTCCGGCACGCTTCGGCGTACACGGCGGTCGACCGCGACCCGCTGTCGACCTGGGTGAGCGCGGTGATCGCCTGGCTGATCTTCACCCGTTTGACTCGGGTCGGCACGGCCGCTGGACGGTCGCCATTGGGGCGAATCAAGGTGAGGTCCGTGTCGGCCTCGGCCAACGAGTCGGTTGGGCTCCAACAGGCGAGCCACCCGTCGCGCGGCGGTTCCGCGTCCACGAAGGTGGTCTCGACGTCGGATCGGTTGAGGAGGGCGACAAGGTCCGACAGCCACTCACAAACGGAGATCTGGGGACGCGGCATCCGCTCCAGGGTAGGTCCCTTCGGCGCAACAACCGCCCACGCGCTGGACCGGCTACTCGGCCCAGGCCTTGATCTTCTCTATCACCTCGAGCGGGTGCTCGCCCTTGGGGTCGATGTTGAGATGGGTGACACCGACGTCCTTGTAGACCTGCAAGCGCTCTCGTACATAGCCCTCGTCGCCACAGAGCATCGACAGATCCAGGTATTCGTCCGGGACGGCCGCGAACGCCTCGCTGCGATGACCCGACAGGAACAGGTCCTGGATCTTCTCCGCTTCGGCCTCCCAGCCATACCGCTTGAAAAGGTCGTTGTAGAAGTTCTTGGACTTCGCTCCCATGCCGCCGACGTAGAAGCCGATGTTGGCGCGGGCTGCGTCACGGGCTTCTTGGACATCGGGTCCCTTGCCCAGCGCCACCACGCCGCCGGCGATGATCTCGAGCGGCCCGAGGTCGGCCGGGCGGCGCGCCTCTCCTGCGGTGAGTGCGTCGCCCCAGACGTGTTGGAAGCGGTCGGGAACGAAATGGATCGGCTGCCAACCATTGGCCAGTTCGGCTGTGAGCTCCACGTTCTTCGGGCCGATTGAGGCGATGACGATGGGGATGTCGGTCCTGAGGGGCTTGTCAACGAACTTGAGCGGCTTGCCGAGACCGCTGCCGCCCTGGCTCTCGGGAAGGGGCAACTGGTACGCCTCGCCTTCGTGCACCACCTTGTCGCCGCTCCAGACCTTGCGGCAGATCTCGATCGTGTCGCGGGTCCGAGCGATGGGTTTGGTGAACGGCACGCCGTGCCATCCCTCGATGACCTGAGGTCCTGAGGTTCCGAGGCCCAGCACGAACCGCCCGCCCGACAGGGTGTCGATGGTCATGGCCGTCTGGGCGATGAGGGCGGGGCTGCGGGAGTACACGGGCAGAATGCCGGTCATGAGCTCCAGCCGCTCGGTCTGACCGGCGAGGAACGCGAGCGTGGATACGAGATCGAAGCCGTAGATCTCACCACCCCAGATGCGATCGATGCCTGCAGACTCGAGATCGCGGGCACGTTGAACGAGACGCTTGGGGTCTCCGGTGAAGGAAAGAGCGGTGCTGAGCTTCATCCCCGGACCCTACTCCGACGGCGAGGAGGTTTAGGATCCTTCCATGGCTCTGCAGCTGACGATCGATGGTCCCACCTTGCGGTTGCAGATGACGAAGCTCGACCAGATCTGGACCTTGCGTCGGCACCTCGAGATCCCGCTCGAGGCGGTGATCAGCGCATCGGTACAGGCCAAGGAGCCACTGGCTGATCGGCTTGCCTTCCGTATCCGCGGCTCGTCGATCCCGGGCATGCTCCTCGCCGGCTCGTTCACGGTGTGGAAGGAAGGTCGTGAGCACGCGAAGGAACGCCAGTTCTGGCTGACGTTCCGAGGAGCGGAGGTCCTGGTGATCGACACCAACCTGCGATCGCCGAGCCGGATCGTTCTGGAGGTCCCGGACAGGCGGCGACTCGCGGCCATGGTGAACGAGGCACGCGTGCGCAATGCCTGATACGGATCCGCCTGACATGGATCCGCCAGTGTCGGGGGCCATGTGGGAGGCCGTCGAGCGGTTCCATGCCGCGTGCTACCTGGCGCCCGAGGTTCGCGAGGAAGCCTCGGCCGTCGGGCTGAAGGGGTTCTGGATGAACTACTTCGCCACGCGTGTTGCCCCGGTCGGAGCCGTCGGGCCGGCGATCGTCGAGTCGTCCTTCTTCTATTACAGCCCGGCCCGTGTGCAGCGGGCGATCCCCGACGCATGGCGCTACGCCAGCCCGGAGGCGGTCCTTGCGGCCCGATATCGAGGTATGGATCGGGCCCTGCGGCGAATCTACGGTCGGACGCTCGATGACGACAGCGTTGCGGAGGCGGCTGAGCTCGTGCGCCGAGCGGCTTCGGGATGTGACCGAATCGGCCGGGTCCTCCATGCCGGTTGGGCCGCGCTGCCTTGGCCCGAAGAGGCCCATCTGGCGCTGTGGCACGGCTGCACGCTGCTCCGCGAGTATCGCAGCGGCAGTCACCTCCTCGCCGTGTGCGCCGAAGGCCTCGACGGCTGCGAATCGGTGGTCTCCCACGCGTCGGTGGGAGGAGGGCCGCGCGACTGGATCCAGGGTGAGGCAGCGTGGAGCGCCGACGAGGAAGCGCGAGCCGTGGCCTCGTTGCAGCGCCGTGGGTGGCTCGACCGTGCGGGGGCGGCGACGGCCGAGGGTCGCGCCGGACGGGACCGCATCGAGGATCTGACCAACCGCGCCGACCTACCGGTGTGGGCGCGCCTCGGGGCCCCATCGGGTCGCCGGTTGTTCGACCTCCTGGCGGAGCTGGCGATCCCACTCGGGGCCGACGACCAGTTGGATTGGCGGCACCACTATCCCGAGGCAGGATCGTGAGCGGATCTGGAGCAGGGGCGGTCGATCTGGAGGCTGCCTACGCCCGCTTCCCCGTCGGCTTCTTCTCCCGTTTCGACGAGACCGACGATGCCGACTTCTATGGGCCGACGCGGCTCGTGACCCACATCGACGACGGCGCGATCGCGGGCGTCGGCGCGCTGTACCGCGAGCTCGAGCTGAGCGGCCGGGTGCTCGATCTGATGTCGTCGTGGATCTCGCACTTCGTGGACCCACCCGAACAGCTGACGGTTCTGGGCATGAACGACCAGGAACTCCGGGCCAACCCGGCGGCCGCCGAACAGGTGCTCCACGACCTCAACCGCAACCCGGAACTTCCGTTCGCCGATGCTTCCTTCGACGACGTCGTTTGCTGTGTCTCGGTCGACTACCTCGTCCGCCCGCTCGAGGTGTTCGCCGAGGTCCACCGGGTGCTCCGCCCAGGCGGTCGATTCGTCTGCACGTTCTCGAACCGGTGCTTTCCGAGCAAGGCCATCCGCGGCTGGCTCGACCTTGGTGATCGGCAGCGCGTCGATCTCATTGCCATCTACTTCGAGTTGGTGGGCGAGGCCTTGACCGCCGCCGGGCTGGGTGGCTGGTCGCCCGCCATCCGGCAGGAACGAATCCCGAGAGGCGGGCCGAGTGATCCACTGTTCGCCGTCTGGTCAGAGGTGGTCTGGCCGAGCTCGGACCAACCGGATTAGAACCTTCGGATGCCACGCATGGACGCCGAGACCCAGGAAGCATTTCTCGCCGAACCCCACGTAGCGGTCGTGGCATCGCTGCGACAGGACGGGCGGCCCTACACCGTTCCTGTCTGGTTCCACTGGGACGGCGACGACATCTGGCTGACCGGAACCGACTCGCGTGTCTGGTGCCGACAGATCCGGCGCGACTGCAGGGTCTCACTCTGCATCGAAGCCCTCGCTCCCGTCGCCGGTCACATCGGAATTGATGGGCAAGCAGTCGTTCTGGATCGGGCCGACTTCGACATCTGGCCGATGTCTCGGGTCCTGGCGGAGAAGTACGTTGGGCGCAACGACCCGACGAGGGCCGAGGCAGTCGATGCCTTCGTGGCCAACATGCGCACCGAACCCCGTCTGTTGGTCAAGGTGCATCCGGAGGTCTGGCGGGCCATCGACATGCGGGTCTACCGGGGCAAGCGCGCCGACCGGGAGTTCACGGGCTGACTGCGGGTTCCATTCTCCCCGCGCAACCGGCCGGATCGAGGGGCACGTCGACCGGGGTCACCGACACCCCGTTGTCGGGGTGCAGGTCGACGATGAGGGCGCGGCCGCCCGGCGTTCCCGACGGCGCGCCGGAGTACCAGGCCGTGACTTCGCCCTGGGACACATCGGTGGTCACGTGCCAGTGGCCGAGGGCGACGTAGTCGGCGCCCGTCGAGCGGATGTCGTCAGGGGTGATGAGCGACGAACGATGGGAGCCGTGAGGGTCGTCGACGTAGTGGCCATGGCCAAGGACCAGGAACCAGGCGTCGCCCGGGTGGTCGGCCACGCCGAAGAGCGGGCGGAACTGCGGAGAGTGCTCGTCCATTGCCCGACCCCAGAAGTGCGCCGCGCCGTCGAAGAGTCGGATCTCGGAGCCGGCGTGTTCGTCGAGGAGGACAACGCCGGTCCCGTCGACCACGTGACGATGTCGGCGATAAAGCGAGCGGTCGTCGTGCACGTCGTGGTTGCCGACCATCACCACGCATTGGCCGGGCAGTCGATCGAGCACCTCGTACACGCGGGTCATGGCGGGCTCGTCGACGCGTGCGTGGTCGAAGAGGTCGCCGACGACCAGCACCCCATCGACCTGGTACTCGGCGGCCAATGACTCGATGCCATGCAGCGGGCAAAGGCACACCGCGTCGTGGGGAGCGTCCTTGGCTCCGACGCCGTACCCGTCGATGTGGACATCGGAGGTGTGCAACAGCCTGAGCGGGCGGCGGGTCATAGCGATCGGTTGTTCATTGGCAGAACCGGCTGCGAGGGCACCTGACCAACGTTACCGCGGTGTGAACGTGCTCGACCACCGAGTGAATCCGACAGCTTCCTTCCAGCCCTCCGCCGAGCGAGAGCTAGGTTCTCGCCCATGGATGAGCTGCTCACCAACGACGGTCGCCCCCGATCGCACGCGGCCGCACTGATGGAGGCGCTGGACACACTGGGTCTCGAGCGGCTGCGGGAACGCCAGCAGGCAGTGGATCTCGACATCAAGGCGGCAGGCATCACGTTCACGATCTACAGCGACGGGCTGAACATCGATCGAGCCTGGCCCTTCGACATCATTCCGCGCGTGATCCCGGGCGAGGAGTGGGACCAGGTCAGCGCGGGACTGGTCCAGCGTCTGGTCGCGCTGAATCGGTTCATCGACGATCTCTACAACGAGCAGCGTGTGATCGCCGACGGCGTGTTTCCGGCCGATCTTTTGCTGGACTCGGTGAACTACCGCCCCCAGTGTCGCGGCGTCCATCCGAAGTTCGGCGTATGGGCCCACATCTCCGGCTCGGACCTCGTTCGAGACGACGATGGTGAGCTCTACGTCCTGGAGGACAACCTCCGCGTGCCCTCCGGCGTGAGCTACGTCATCGAGAACCGGGCGGTAGCCAAGCGGGCCTTCGGCGAGCTCTTCGAGCATCAGCTGATTCGCCCCGTCGACGGTTACACCGACGAGCTGAAGCGCTTGCTGACGTCGCTCGCTCCCGACGGCGTCGCCAATCCTCAGATCGCGGTGCTCACCCCGGGCGTCTACAACTCGGCCTACTTCGAGCACTCGTTCCTCGCCCAACGCATGGGCGCCGAGTTGGTCGAGGGAGCCGACCTCGTCGTGGAGGACGACGATTGTGTGTACATGCGAACCATCGGCGGCCTCGAGCCGGTGCACGTGATCTATCGGCGCATCGACGACCTCTTCCTCGATCCCGAGGCGTTCCTTCCCGACTCGATGCTCGGAGTGCGGGGCCTGCTGCGCGCCTGGAAAGCCGGCAACGTTGGCTTGGCCAACGCACCGGGTGCCGGTGTGGCCGACGACAAGGTGGTCTACGCCTGGGTGCCTGACCTCATTCGGTACTACCTCAACGAGGAGCCCAAGATCGCCAACGTGCCCACCTACCGCACGATGTACGAAGAGGAGCGGGCCTTCGTGATCGCCAACATCGGCGATCTCGTGGTCAAACCGGCCAATGAGTCGGGAGGGTACGGCATCGTGATCGGCAATCAGGCCACGCGGGATGAGCTCGACCGAACCATCGAAGCCATCAACGCCGAACCCAGGAACTGGGTGGCCCAGCCGATACTTTCGCTGTCGACGGTGCCGACATTGGTGGCCGGCGGCATCGAGCCCCGGCATGTGGATCTCCGACCGTTCATCCTCACCGGCGCATCGAGCTACGTGACGCCTGGCGGCCTGACTCGTGTCGCGCTGCCGAAAGGCTCCCTGGTCGTGAACTCTTCTCAGGGCGGGGGA
>JAQCHM010000133.1 GCA_027730885.1 Actinomycetota bacterium
TTGGAGCGGGGCGCTGATCGCGACGGCCCCGGCGTGGGGCGCCTGCTCGACGAGATCGCCATGCGGGGGTTCTGGCGTCACTACCGCTCCCTGATGACCGACCGCGTGTCGGTGTAGCGCTACCCGCGAACAGTAGGGTCAGGCCATGGCAACCATGACGGGACCCCCATCGATCGACGACCTGCGCCATCGCTTCCTGGGGGCGCTGCCGGTCGGAATCGACGAGGCGACGATCCGATTCGTCGACGAAGAGTGCGAATGGCTCATGGTTCGCCGGGGCACCGTCGAACCGGTCCATTCGTCCCTCGATGCCGGCGCGATGGTGACCGTGTGGTCCAACGGAGGATCAGGGTTCGCGGCCACCGCCGACCTGCGACCCGAGGGCATTCGGGCCGCACTTGCCGAGGCGGCGTGGTGGGCGAACGCCGTTGCCGGCCACGCCATCGCGGTCGACCCACCCGCGCTCACCGACCGCGGCTCGTATCACTCCCCTGCCGGTCTGCCCTGGGCGGCTACCACGCTGGGCGGCCGCATCGAATTGCTCCGCACAGTCGAAGCGCAACTCGACATCGACCCGAGGATCGTCGAGCGTCGAGCGTCGATCGGGCGCCGTCACGTCCGATCGGTCTTGCTCGCGGCAAGCGGCGGGCAGATCGAGCAGACGTTCGAGTTCACGTACCCGTCGATGGCAGCGACAGCAGCATCGGGCGGCGACGCTCAGACCCGCACCTACGGCGGTTCCGCCTACTGCGGCCAAGGCGGGGTGGATGTGCTCGACCGCTTCGGGTTCTGCGACGCGGCTCCGACCATCGCAGCCGAAGCCATCGCCTTGCTCGAGGCCCCGAACTGCCCCACGGGCACGATGGACCTGGTCGTCGCCCCCGACCAGATGGTGTTGCAGATCCACGAGTCGATCGGGCACCCGCTCGAGCTCGACCGCATCCTCGGCGACGAGCGCAACTACGCCGGCACGTCCTTCGTCACCCGGGAGATGTTCGGCTCGTTCCGCTACGGGTCCGACCTCCTGAACGTGACTTTCGACCCCACCGTCGAAGGTCAGCTTGCGTCCTACGCATTCGACGACGACGGGTCACCGGCCACCCGCCAATACCTGATCCGCGACGGAGTCCTGCTGCGCCCGCTCGGAGGGTCGACCTCGCAGGCGCGGGCGGGCCTCTCCGGCGTCGCCAACTCCCGGGCCTCGTCCTGGAACCGGCCACCCATCGACCGCATGGCCAACCTCAACATCGAGCCCGGTACTTCGACGGTCGCCGAGTTGCTTGCCGGTGTCGAGAACGGCGTCTTCGTGCACACGAACAATTCGTGGTCGATCGACGACTCTCGGAACAAGTTCCAGTTCGGCTGCGAGCTGGGTCGAGTCATTCGCGACGGAGAGGTGGGCGAGATCGTCCGCAATCCCAATTACCGAGGCGTCTCGAGCACCTTCTGGCGGAACCTCAGCGGAGTCGGCGACGCCGACAGCTTCGCTGTCCTCGGGACGCCCAACTGCGGCAAGGGCGAGCTGAACCAGATGGTGGGAACGGGCCACGCCTCTCCGGTGTGCCGCTTCTCCGAGGTCGAGGTCTTCGGCGCCGACGAATGATCGACGCCACGTACCTCGACGACCTCGTCGCCAACGCCACCCGCCATCTCATCGGCGACGAGGTGCTGCTGGCTGCGACCCACAGCGAGTCGACCGTCTTCGCCCGGTTCAACGATGCACGCGTCCGCCAAGCGGGCACGATCGACCAATCCAGCATCGACCTCGACCTGATCGAGGGGCTCCGACACACCCAGGCCGGACTTCGACTCTCGGGCGATGCAGCGAGCGACCGAGTACGCGTCGTGGCCGCCATCGAGCGCCTCCGGGAGCAGCGGGCACTCGTGCCCGACGATCCGCACCTGATCATCAACACCGACGTCACCTCTACCCAATTCGTGGGCGACGACGACCTTCCTCCCTCGGATGACGCGTTGGCCGCCATCACCCGCGGCGCCGTCGGCAAGGATCTTGTGGGCATCTACACCGCGGGATCGGTGGCCAGCGGGTTCGCCAACTCCCTCGGTCAACGCAACTGGTTCCAGACCTCGACCTTCAACTTCGACTGGACCTTCTACCTCCAAGCCGACAAGGCGGTGAAGAACAGCTACGCCGGTCATTCCTGGGACGAACAGGTCTTCGGTCGCAAACTGAGCGATGCGAACGCCAAGCTCGACGCCCTCGCACGACCGGCCATCACCTTGGCGCCGGGCGAGTACCGCGCCTACCTCACCCCGGCGGCGCTGCTCGAGGTCGTCGAGTTATTGTCGTGGGGATCCTTCGGCGCGCGGGCACAGCGAACCAGTCAGTCGGCCCTGCTGCGCCTACTGACCGGAGAGGGCGAGCTGCACCCATCGGTCCGCATCAGCGAAGACACCGCCAACGGCGTGGCGCCCGATTTCCAGGAGCAGGGCTTCCTCCGACCGAGCGAGGTCGTGTTGATCGAGCACGGCAAACCGGTCGACGCCCTCGTCTCTCCCCGATCCGCGGTCGAGTTCGACATCGAACCCAACGGTGCCGCCGGCGACGAATCGCCCCGCTCACTCGCCATCGGGCCCGGCGATCTCGAGGCCGACGACGTGCTGGGCCGGCTCGGCACCGGCCTCCATGTCGGCAACCTCTGGTACACCAACTTCTCCGACCGGCCCGCCTGCCGGGTCACCGGCATGACCCGCTTCGCCACCTTCTGGGTCGAAGGGGGCGGGATCGTCGCCCCGGTCAACGTCCTGCGGTTCGACGACAGCATCTACAATCTGCTCGGCTCACGACTCGCCGGGCTGACATCGGAGGCCGAGTTCGTGTTCGACAACTCGACCTACGAACAGCGCACCAGCGCAAGCGTCAAACTGCCGGGCGCGCTGGTCGATGCCATGCGCTTCACCCTGTAGGGCGAGAGCCAGCGTGACCGTCGCCCGGGTCGTCGCTGTCGTCGGCCTGTTGGCCGCCGGCTGTACGTCGTCAGGCGGCACTTCGTCCCGGAGCACGCAGGAACCGACAAGTGCGCCGACCACGGTTCCGACCACATCAACGACCTCCGCGGTCGAGGCGAGCCCGACAACGACCGAGCCGGTGACCGCGGCCATCAACCTCCTGTCGCTGACCCGACAGGAGCTGCTCGATCTGTGGGCTGCGGACCGGGCCGCGGCGGTTGAACGGATCGTCGAGGGCGGATGGGGTGTCCGGGACAACGTCTTGTTCGGCCCGTCAGGTTTGACGTTCGATCTGGCTCGCTGCCCCGAAGGATGGAGCAACGACGGCCCCGCCGACGAAGGCGTCGTTCTGGGTTGGTGGGACGCAGTTCATTACGGATCCGGACCGTCCAGCGCCAACGCCTACCTCGCCTGGTTGGGTGCAGAAGCGACCGTCGCCGGGCAACCCATCACGCTGGAGGCGTCGTGGCCGGAGGTCTACGAAGGCGACTTCCACCGTGACCCAGCGACGAGCGATGCACAAGAAAATGCGAACCGGGAGCTCGTGGCGGACATCAGCGACGAGGTCTTGGCAGTGGTCGGGTTTCGGGAATGGAGCCAGAACGACGGACTACGCGCCCACTTCGATGCAGCCTGCCTACCGTCACTGGGAGTGTTGTCGAACCAAGCCGCCGAGGCATCGCCCTGGTGGTCGCCATCGCTGGGATTGCAGGTCGAGACCGAAGTAGTTGGCTGGGCTCGATACCTCCAGGAGCAGTTCGGCGACGAATCGGCGGCGGTGTTGGTGATGGACATCGAGTTCGGGGACCGCTATCTCGATTCGTTCAGTGCCGCACTCGGGTCGGCGGCCACCGACCGTCTCGTCGTCCAACGTCATCGGCCCGACGTCGTTGGCATCGATCCCCAGCTTGCAGCCATCGTGGAAGCCGACGTCGACGTCCTCTTCCTGGCAACCGCCGGCAGCCTCTGCCCCCAGGCCATCACATCGTTACGCAACGCGGGATCGAACATCCCTGTGGTGCTGCCATCGATCTGCGCCGGCTACGGCCTCCTCGGCCCCGTCTTCGACCAGGAGGGGCTGTGGACTATCGCGGGGACCTACCATTCGGGTGTCGAGGACATCGCCAACTCGACCCTCGGCACCCATGCTGCGAGGAACACCGAGCCCGGCCAACGCTGGTTCGCCGACGATCGGGACTGGCTTCGGACCTGGCAGGCCGTCGAGATCGTCAAGATCGCAGACCAACTCCCCGGCGGCCTCACGAGAACCAACCTGGCGCTGGCGGCCTGGTCGTTCCACGGGCGTCACCCCTACGCCGAGCACGACATCACCGTCGAGTGGGCTGTCGACGACATCGCCATCGAACAGCTCCGACTGTTGCGTTTCAACCCATCCACTCGACTGTGGGAGTTCACCACCCACACCTACGATGGCGGCCGATGACCTCGTTGAGGCCAACGAACCTGATGCCAACGAACCAGCGAGAGCGAGAACAATCGTGCCGAGCCCGCAGATACTGAGCGGACTGCGAGTCCTCGACTTCAGCCAGGTCCTGTCCGGACCGACGCTGACCCGCTACCTGGTCGAGATGGGGGCCGAGGTCATAAAGGTCGAGGCACCGCCTGGGGGCGACATCACTCGCAGCTCGGCCACCGTGCGGGACGGACGAAGCGGCTACTACCTGACGGTCAACCGGGGCAAGCACTCGCTGTGCATCGATCTGAAGGACCCTCGTGGGCGGGCCGCCGTCCTGGACCTGGTCGCCCATGTCGACATCGTCGTGGAGAACTTCCGGCCGGGTGCCTTCGATCGCCTCGGCCTCAGCTACGAAGAACTTCGCGCCCGCAACCCCTCGGTCATCCTGTGCTCGATCTCCGGATTCGGAGAGACCGGCCCGATGGCCCATCTGGCCGGGTACGACGCGGTTGCGCAGGCCTACGCCGGAGTGACCTCGCTCAGCGGTGAGCGGGACCAGCCGCCGGTCCTCAACGGCGCCGCCGTCGGCGACGTACTCACCGGCGTCAACGGACTGGCCGCAGTGCTCGGCGCGCTCTACTGGCGCGAACGGACCGGTGAGGGCCAACGAGTCGAGGTCTCACTGCTCGGGTCCTACATGCAAGCCCACGACACCTCGATCCAGTCCTGGTCGATGTCGGACGGTGCGGTGGTGCAGACCCGTTCAGGTCGATTCCACCAGATGGCGTGTCCCTACGGCATCTTCACCGCCGTCGACGGCTACGTGATGATCTGCGCGGCGAGTGATCGACATTGGGCCGATCTGTGCAACGCGCTCGATCGGCCCGACCTGGCCGACCCGCGCCATCGTTGGGGGCGACGGCGCACCTGGGAGGACGACAAGGTCGAAGTGAACGCGTTCCTGGATGCGTGGGCCTTGACCCAACCCTCCTGCGACGAAGCGGTGGCAAGGCTCCAGACGTATCGGGTGCCGGCGGCCCCGGTGCTGTCGATCGACGAGGTTGCGACGCTCCCGTTGCTGCGAGAGGCAGGGGTGGTGACCACGGCAACCGACCCGGTCGTCGGCGAGCTCGACGTACCGTCGTTTCCGCTCGCGTTCTCCGCGGTGGACGCGCAGGCGATCGGCGCAGAGGCCGCGTTTCTCGGCGAGCACAACCGCATCGTGCTTGTCGGTTTGGGCGGCATGCCCGATGACACCTTCGACGCACTCGTCGCCGACGGAGTCCTGGTTGCCGAAGACGTCCGCAACCGGCCCTCACGGCGCGGTCCAAGCTCGTTCTGAGTCGGGTCCGACGACGCGAACGGTCGGCGAATTCCTCCCGAAGTTTGCATCCATTGGTCCGAGTGGTTCCGAAAGAGTGGGTAGGTTTCCGGACGGTCTCGTTCCGAACACCCGGCGACGCATACTGAGGAGACCTGTATGGCCGACTACCGCACCTGCATCCAGAGTTCGATGTCCGCAGACGAAGCGTTCTCCTACATGTCCGACCTTCGGAACTTCGTCCGATGGGATCCGGGCACCGTCTCGGCCGGGCAGGCGTCGGGTGACGGGCCGGGTTTGGGAGCGGCATACGACCTGAGCGTGAAGGTCGCCGCCGGAACCCTGGCGTTCCGCTATGTGACGACCGACTTCGATCGACCACGCCGCTTCGTGGTAAAGGGGACCAATCGCCTCTTCACTTCGATCGACACGATCACCGTTGAGCCACGGGGCTCCGGATCGATCGTCGGATACCACGCGGAACTCCTCCTCAACGGTCCGTTGACGATCTTCGACAAGCTGCTCGGCAAAGGATTCCAGGGCCCAGGAGACAAGGCGGCCGCAGGTTTGGAACGAGTACTCGACGGGACCGTGATCGAGCGAGAAACGGTGTGAGCGTTGCTCGGGAGGTCGGCCGCGTGGTCGACAAGGTCATCGAGGCGCCGGTCGTCACCAGCTTCACCAACATCGGCTACGAGGTTCGTTCTCGTCTGTCCGGCTGGACGGATCTAAGCAATGGCATCGTCAAAGGTCGGACGGTGGTGATCACCGGTGGTACGTCTGGCCTTGGGCGTGCGACTGCTGAGCGTCTGGCCGCGCTCGGCGCTCGAGTGGTCATCACCGGCCGCCGCCGCGAACGGGCCCACGGTGTTGCGGCCCAGATCGGCCAGAGACTGACGACCGTAGAAGCGGGCGCCGTGTCCGGTGCCGGAGCAGACATGGGCGAACTCGACGACGTGCGTGCCCTTGCCAACGAGCTGCTCACCAACCATCCGGTGATCGACGTGCTCATTCACAACGCCGGGGCCCTCACCGCCGATCGCCGAGAGAACAGCGCCGGGATCGAAGCGACCGTGGCCAGCCAGGTGTTCGGACCCTTCTTGCTGACATCGCTGCTGCTGGAGCGGCTGGCCGCCGGAAGCGTCCACGGGCCCGGCCGCGTCCTCACCATGTCGTCTGGCGGGATGTACTCAGCGGGTCTCGCCGTGCCGAGCCTCGAACTGTCGGCGCTGGACTACCGCGGCGGCGAGCAGTACGCCCGGGCCAAGCGCGCCCAGGTGACTCTCAACGAGCTTTGGGCCGCGCGAGTATCGAGCGACGATGTCGTGTTCCAAGCCATGCATCCGGGCTGGGCCGACACGCCGGGCGTGGAGGAGTCGCTTCCGAGGTTCCACAAGATCCTGCGGCCATTGCTTCGCTCGCCCGAGCAGGGCGCGGACACCATGGTGTGGCTGGCGGCCGACCACGAACCTGCAACCTGCACCGGAGGGTTCTGGCTGGACCGCACCCGTCGTTCGATCCACAAGTTGCCGGCCACGAAGCGAACCGACACCCCCGAGCATCGGCAGGAACTCTGGCTTCGCTGTGTCGACGTCACCGGAGCCGTGATTCCGTGACGCGCCAGCGCGTGGCCATCGTCGGGTCTGGTGTCGCCGGCTTGGTGTGCGCCCACGTACTCGGTCCACACCACGACGTCACCGTGTTCGAGGCCAACTCGCGCCTCGGCGGGCACGCCAACACGGTCGACGTCGAAGACCCCGAAGCCGGCACCATCGGGGTGGACACCGGATTCATCGTTCACAACGACCGCAACTATCCGAACCTGGTTCGACTGTTCGCCGAACTCGGCGTTGCAACCCTCGACACCGAGATGAGTTTCGGCGTCATCGACCGCGATCCCGCCTCACCGACGCACGGTCTGAGCTACCGGGCCACGAACCCCAACAGCTTGTTCGCCGATCGTCGCAACCTCATCCGCCCGGCAATGTGGCGCATGCTCCTCGACATCGGCCGCTTCTTCCGAGCAGGTCGCGCGTTCCTCGCTGACCCCGATCCGACCCTGACGCTCGCCGACTTCCTGCGCAGCGGGGGTTACTCACGAGACTTCGTCGAGTTGCACCTGCTGCCCATGGGCGCGGCCGTGTGGTCCGCATCGCCGGCGACGTTCGATGCCTTTCCCGCGGCCAATCTCCTCCGGTTCCTCGACAACCATGGTCTGCTTGGTGTGCGAGATCGCCCGCAGTGGCGCACTGTGGTCGGTGGAAGTCGGGCCTACGTCGCGGCGATCGCCGAAAGGTTCCCCGGCCGAGTGGCACTGGACACCCCGGTTCGTGCCATCGCCAGGACCGACGCTGCACTCACGGACACTGCGCTCACCGACACTGCGCTCACCGACCGACTGTTCGGGTCTGTTCGTGTCGTCACCGACCGCGGCACCGAGGACTTCGACCGTGTCGTAGTGGCGACGCACAGCGACCAGGCGTTGCGTCTGCTCGAGAAGCCGACGGCAGCTGAACAATCGATTCTCGGCGCCAT
>JAQCHM010000134.1 GCA_027730885.1 Actinomycetota bacterium
CGGCCAAGGCCTGGAGTTCGTCCGGGCTGTCGACGAGGGCGGTGAAGAGGAACACCGAGCGCTTGAGGGTCGCCGGGTCACGACCGAGGTCCGCCAGATGTCCGTCGAGCACCGCGTGTCGGCTTGCCAATTCCTCGAGCGATCGGCCGAAGACCATGTTCCAGCCGTCGGCCTTCTCGGCCACGATCCGCAGGAGCTTGTCACCGTGTCCGCCGACCCAGATGGGCATCGGGGTCTGCACCGGCTTGGGGGCGCACACTGCCCGTTCCAGCCGGTAGTGCGCGCCGTCGAAATCGGCGTAGGGCTCGGTCCACAGGAGACGGGTGAGGTCGATGGCCTCCGACATCTGGGCCTGGCGAGTGCCGATGCCGGGGAAGTCATAGCCGTAGGCCCGATACTCCGCTTCCTTCCACCCCGCTCCGATGCCGAAATCGACCCGTCCACCGCTGATGGCATCGATGCCCGCCGCCATCTTGGCGAGCAGGCTGGGATGACGGTAGGAGTTGCAGGTGACCAGGGTGCCCAGCCGTAGCTTCGCGGTGGCGACAGCCAACGCCGCCAGAAGCGTCCAAGCCTCGTAACAGTTCCGGTCGGTGGCCTCGCCATCCCAGAGAATGTGGTCCGAGACCCAGAGCGCGTCGCAGCCCACTTGCTCGGCCGCCAAAGCGATGTCTGCGACCTCCTGGTAGCCGAAGCCCCACTGGGGTTCGATTTGGACAGCCAAGGTTGGACGGGCGCTGGTCATGGCGCCGGTCTACTACAGGCTGACCGGGCGATCACAGGTTCGCGAGATGCGACTCCAGCACATCGGCGTACTTGGCCTGGGCCGCGGCTCGTCGCTTCGGCAGGTGCGTCGAGGGGAACAAATCGTCGCAGGGCACGTACTCGTCGAGCACCCGTCGAGCGACCTGCACCTTGTGGACCTCGGTCGGGCCGTCGGCCAGGCCCATGTGGAAGGACTCGATGACCTCCTTGGCGAAAGGCATCTCCCAGGACGCACCGAGCGAGCCGTGGATCTGCAGCGCCCGGGAGGCGACGTTGCGGTAGACGGAGGGCATGGCCGCCTTCACCGCCGAGATGTCCTTGCGGACGAGTCGGTAGTCCTGCAGCTTGTCGATCTTCCAGGCGGTCCGCAGCACCAACAGGCGGAACATCTCCATCTCGATCCACGAGTCGGCGATCATCTCCTGCACCATCTGCTTGCGCCCCAGCACCTCACCCTTGGTGTTCCGGCTGAGGGCACGCTCGCACATCATGTCGAAGATGCGTTGCACTCGTCCGCTCGTGCGCATCGCGTGATGGATTCGGCCGCCGCCCAGGCGCACCTGCGAGACGGCGAAACCGCCACCCCGTTGGCCCAACAAGTTCTCGGCGGGAACGCGGACGTCGTTGTACCGGAGGTAGGCATGACTGCCGTGGTCCTCCTGCTCAGTCTCGTAGCCCAGCCCGACGTTTCGCACGAACTCGATGCCGGGGGTCTCGATCGGCACGAGGAACATCGATTGGCTGCGCACCAGATCGTTCTCCGGATCGGTCACGGCCATGACGATCAGGAAGGACGCGTACCGGGCGTTGGACGAGAACCACTTCTCGCCGTTGATCACCCATTCGTCGCCGTCGAGCACCGCTGAGGTGCGGAACACCGCGGGATCGGCGCCGCCCTGAGGCTCGGTCATCGAGTAGCAAGAGACGATCTCGTTGCGCAGGAGTGGGCCGAGGAATCGTTCCTTCTGCTCGTCGGTACCGAAGTGGGCCAGGATCTCGGAGTTGCCGGTGTCGGGCGCCTGCGTACCGAAGATGGTCGAAGCGCAGCGGGCACGGCCGAGGATCTCGTTCATCAACGCCAACTTGACCTGGCCATAGCCGGGCCCGCCGAGGTCGGGGCCGAGGTGACAGGCCCAGAGCTTGCGCTCCTGCACGACCTTCTGTAACGGGGGAATGATGGCCGCCCGGATCGGGTCCTTGATGTCGTAGGGCGACTTGATGATGAAGTCGAGCGGTTCGATCTCCTCACGGACGAAGTCATCGATCCAATCCAACTCTTGTTGGAACCCTGCGTCGGTCTCGAAATCCCATGCCATCGCTGAGTCCTAGTGGACCCTGGAGGTCAGCACCAAACCGAAGTCCGAGTCGAGATAACAAGAACTGCAGTACACCGACCCCGCGAACGGCGGTCGGTGTACTGCAGTTCTACGTTGGCGGGGGAACTGGGTGGAGGGTGCTAAATCTGAGCTAGATCTGGTCGAGAAGGTCGGCCGGGTCGACGTAGGGGAGGTCGAAGGCGGCAGCAACTGCTTGCTCGGTCACTTGACCCTTGGTCACGTTGAGTCCGTTCCGCAGGTGCGGATCGTCGGACAATGCCTGGCGCACGCCCTTGTTGGCCAACGCGAGGGTGAACGGCAGCGTCGAGTTGTTCAGCGCGTAGGTCGACGTCTTGGGGACGGCACCCGGCATGTTGGCGACGCAGTAATGCACCACACCATCGACCACGTAGGTGGGCGCGGCATGGGTGGTGGCGTGCGATGTCTCGAACGCACCGCCTTGATCGATGGCAACGTCGACGAGGACCGATCCCGATCGCATGCGACGCACCATGTCGGCAGTCACCAGCTTCGGAGCGCGGGCTCCCTTGACCAGAACGGCACCCACGACCGCGTCGGCATCGACGACGTACTCGTCGAGCGCGGCTTGAGTCGAGTAGATGGTTCGAAGCGAGGCGCCGAAGCGGGCCGACAGCTTGTCGAGGACAGCCAGGCTGCGGTCGAGGACCGTCACATCGGCGCCGAGGCCGACCGCCATCTCGATGGCGTGCTCACCGACGACACCGCCGCCGATGACGACGACCTTGGCCGGAGCAACCCCGGGGACGCCGCCGAGCAGCAGGCCGGCACCACCCGCAGGTGCTTCCAGGGCATGGGCCGCGGCCTGGATGGACATGCGGCCGGCGACCTTCGACATCGGCGCGAGCAGCGGGAGACCGCCATGGGCGTCGGTCACCGTCTCATAAGCGATGCATGTGGCGCCGCTGTTGATGAGGTCGTGGGTCTGGTCGGGGTCCGGGGCGAGGTGGAGATAGGTGAAGAGCGTCTGACCGGGTTGGAGCATTGCCCGCTCGACCGCCTGCGGTTCCTTGACCTTGACGATCAGTTCGGAGCCCTCGAAGATGGCCGCCGCCGAGGGCGCAATGGAGGCGCCAGCTGCCTGGTAGGCGGCATCATCGGCACCGATACCGATACCGGCGAGGGTCTCGACCGTGACCTGATGGCCGTTGGCGACGAGCTCGCGGACACTGGTGGGGGTCAGCCCCACTCGCTGCTCGTGGTTCTTGATTTCTTTGGGCACGCCGATCTTCATGAGATGAAGATAATGAATTGGCCTCGACGCACGATTGTGAAGAAGGCTCCGAATCGGGGTGAAGATGCAAGATTATTGCGCCAACAGCACTAGTTCACACGTGATTGTTGTGTGAACGTACCCGATGCCATCGATCAGGCCATCCTCGAACAACTCCAGACCGACGGTCGACTCTCCAACGTCGACCTGGCCGACCGGGTCGGGCTGTCACCTTCGGCGTGCCTTCGCCGGGTCAGGGCGCTCGAGCAGTCCGGCGTCATTTACGGCTATCGGGCCCTCGTGGATCGCCGCCTGCTCGGTCGATCGACGTCGGTCTTCGTCGAGATCACCCTCAACAGTCAGGAGGAGAGCGTGCTCGACACCTTCGAAGAAGCGGTCGCATCGCACCCGGCGGTGATCAGCTGCCACCTGATGGCCGGCGACGCGGATTACATCCTCCATGTCGCCTGCGCCGACGTCAACGATTACGAGCAGCTCCACCGCACCCACCTGGCGCAACTCCCCGGCGTTGCCCGCATTCGTTCCAGCTTCGCCCTCCGAACCGTTGTCGAACGCTGACCCACACCCCACCCGACCCGACCCCACCCGCATCGGGAGTGCACGGGTGCCGAAAACGGCACAGGGGCACTCCCGATGCCGGGGTTTGGGGGCGCTACCCGCCGATGTCCTCGATGGCCCGTAGGATCTCGCGGAGTCCGTGGGACAACTGTTTCTTCTCGATCGGCGACAAGCGAGAGCTGATGCGGGCCTCCTCCGCATTGAAGGCGGGGAACAGCTTGCGCATGATCGTCTCCCCATCCTCGGTGGCAGAGATCAGGACAAGTCGGCGGTCGGTGGGGTGGACCCGTCGGGTAACCAGGCCACGACGCTCGAGGGTTCCGACCACGCCGGTCAAGGTGCCCTTGGTGATGCCTGCGTCAGCGGCGAGGTGCCTCGCCTCGCGCTCACCCCAGACCCACAACACCCACAACGTCGTGAACGCGGTGAACGACAGTCCGAACTCGGCCAACACCCCACGCTCGAAGTGGTAGCGGGCCGCGCTGGCCACCCGGAAGACGTTGGAGATGGCGGCCAGCGAGTAGGGGTCGGCTTGCAGCTCGCCGGTTCGGTTGCGAATGTCGCGTTCGACCCCGATGAGGTCGTCGTCATCATCAGAGAATCGAACTGGCATCTTCCGCCCGCTTCGCCGCGTCCTGCATCAGCTCCCACAATCGTGCCACGTGCTCTCGTTCGGTGCTCTCGACCCCCACCGACACGCGCACCATCCAGCGGTCATCGAGTTTGGACGGGGTCACATAGGCGGCACCTGACCGGTTGAGTTCGGCGGCCCATGCCTGGGTGTGCGCTTCGAGCACCTCAGCCGTCGCCGCAGCGGGCAAATGGCGCACGCACACCGTTTGCAGCTGGACCGGGGCGACGACCTCCCATCCGGGTGTGGCTTCGACGACCCCGGCCAGCCACGCAGCGTTGGCGACGTCGCGACGCACCCGTTGCTGCATCGATTCGACGCCGTCGAGACGCAGATGGAACCAGAGTTTGAGGGCCCGGAAGCGGCGACCCAACGGGATGCCCCAGTCGCGAAACTGGGTCACCTGACCATCGGCGCTCGACTGGAGGTAACTGGGATTGCTCGAGAAGACCCGCACCAGATGCTGGAGATCACGAACGTAGAACAGCGAGCAGTCGAGAATCGTGCCGAGCCACTTGTGCGGATTGAACGACAACGAATCAGCCGACTCGACCCCGTCCCAAAGGCGGCGGAATTCCGGGCAGATCATGGCCGACCCGGCCATGGCCGCGTCGACGTGGAGCCAGACAGGCGGACCGTCGCCGGCCGCGGCGGCGAGGACGGTCGCCATCTCGGGCAACGGATCGAACGCCGTCGTGCCGGTGGTCCCGACCGAGGCAACCACAGCGGCCGGGCGCAGGCCGGCGGCAACGTCGGCGGCGATCATCTCGGCCAGCGCGTCGGGCACCATCGCCCGGCTCACCGGATCGACGGGGACCACACGAAGGTTGTCGACCCCGTAACCGGCGATGGCCACCGCCTTCAACACCGAAGAGTGGGCGTGGCCGGTGGTGTAGACCGTGAGCGGTGCCGCCTCGGCCTGCAGCCCGCCCCGGGTCCCGCCGAAGTCGGTCGCCCGCTCTCGGGCGGCCAACAGCGCCACCACCACCGCCGAGCTGGCCGTGTCCTGGATGGTGCCCGACCACCCGGACGACAGGCCGACCAGTTGGCGCATCCAGTCACACGTGACTTCCTCGACCTCGGTCAGCGACGGGCAGCTTTCCCACGAGATACCGAGGCCGCCGATGCCCGAAGACGCCAGGTCGCCAAGGACCGATGCCAACGCGGCATTCGAAGGGAACCAGCCGAAGTGCATGGGGTGCTGGACGTTGGTGACTCCGGGCAAGACGATGGCTTCGAGGTCGGCGAGCACCCGATCGAAGGGCTCGGGCGCGGCGGGGGGCTCGGTGGGCAGCGCGCGACGAACGTCGCCAGGTCGCACGTCAGCCAGGACCCGTCTGCCTTCGAGCGACTGGCGATAGTCGGCGATCCAGTCGATGAGTTCGTGCCCGGCCTGTCGGAACGCTTCTGGAGTCACGCGGTCGAGAGTACTCGGCTGTATGGGGCCGCCCGTTCAGGCGAGCCCGAGCCGTTGGAGCAGCAAGCGCCCGATTCGTCCCATGTCCGAGTTGACGGTCGGGTCGGCGGTCTCGGTGGCCAGGTAGACGACCGCGAAGATCAGGGCCCACGCTTCCGCGCGTGCCTCGAGCGCCGCGCCATCACCGGGAGGAGCCCCGACCTCAGTCGATCGAAGAACCGCCGCCGGGCATCGGCCTCGAACAGCATCCAAGCGATGGCGCCGTCGGTGGCGGGGTCGCCGTCGGTCAGATCACCCCAGTCGATGACCGAGCAAAGCGTTCCGCCGCTGACGAGGATGTTCGCCGAGTGCAGGTCGCCATGGATCCATACGGGGGGGCCCGACCACACCGGCGTTCGCATCAGGTCAGTCCAGCGACGAAGCAGCGGATCGGCGGGGACATCTTCGGGCAGTTTGGCCAGCCCCGATTCGAACAATGCGGCACGAGCCTGGAGTGGCACGCCTCGGTACGGATTCGCGGGAGCCTCCGAGAAGGACGGCTGGTGCAGAGCCAGCAGGAAATGGGCCAGCCGTTCGGCCTCTCGGACTGGGTCGGTCAACTCGGAACGGTCGGCGGGTTGCCCGTCGACCCAGGCCACGACGCTCCAGGGCCAGGGATAGAAGTCGGTGGCTCGGCCACAGACGACGGGCACCGGTATGCGTAAGGGCAACCGTTGAGCGAGCGTCCCCAGCCACCGCTGCTCGGCTTCCATCAACGGCCCCGCCTCTGGTCGGCGGGGCAGCCGGAGCAGCAGTCCGTGGGTCGGAAGGCGAAACATCACGTTGTCCCAGCCGGCGGCAACGAACTCGAGTGAGGCCTCGGCGAGGTGTGGCTGTTGCGCCTGTAACAGCCTCCGGGCCAGCGCCTCATCGATCGGGATCACGTCAGCTGACGACCAACGCAACCATCACGAAATGGCAGCCGCCGGCGAGGACGGTATACGCGTGCCACACCTCGTGATAGCCGAAGACCACGGGATTGGGGTCAGGTCGACGGAGGTAGAAGGTGACCGCCCCGACCGAGTAGAGGACGCCGCCGGCAATCATCAATGCCAACGCCGCCGGCGAGACCGTCCGGATGAAGGTCGGCAACGCCAGGATCGTCAGCCACCCGATGACGACGTAAAGCACGTTGCTGGCGCGCAGCATGGACCTCGGCCCCGACACCTTCGCCACGACACCAACGACCGTCAATCCCCAAACCACGCCGAGCAACGGAAGCCATTGCGACCGGGGCAAGGCCACGAGACACATCGGCGTGTAGGTGCCGGCAATGAGCAGGAAGATCATGCTGTGGTCGAGCCGGCGCATCACATGCTGGGCCCGAGCGGTGCGGGCCAGACGATGGTAGGCAGCCGACACGCCGTAGACGGCAGCCAGGCTCGACCCGTAGATGGCAACCGCCACCCGACCCCGATCGGCACCAAGGACCAGTCCGACCGCTGCGGGGACCGCGACCCAGAACGCCCAGGCGTGCAGCCGGCCGCGCCACACCGGCCGGGGCAGACCGGTGACGACGGAGACCACGGGCTGACGCGACATCCGACCGAGGCTACCGCTGCCGTCCGTCCACCGGTAAGGTCTCGGCGGTGGACGGAGTCCTGGTCTTGGCCGACACCCATTTGCCGGCTCACCGCGCCGACGCTCTGCCCGTCGAGATCTGGGACGTGGCCAGGAGGGCGACGGGCATCCTCCACGCCGGCGACGTCGTGTGCCCGGAACTCCTGGACGCCCTGGGCCGCCTGGCCCCCTTGCACGCTGTGCTTGGCAACAACGACCTCGGCCAGCTCGATTTGCCCGAGCGACTCGAGGTCCAACTCTCCGGGGTGAGGATCGCCATGGTCCACGACTCCGGCGCCCGACTGGGTCGCGGAGCCCGCATGCGACGCTGGTTCCCCGACGCAGCTGTCGTGATCTTCGGCCATAGCCACGATCCCATGAACGAACGAGGCGCCGGTGGCCAACTGTTGTTCAACCCGGGATCGCCGACCCAACGACGCCGCCAGCCCGCTTGCAGCTATGGCTGGTTGAGGCTCGAAGATGGCCGCGTTCTCGAGCACGAGGTGCGACTGCTCCGATGACGCTTCCCGCCTAGCCCACACCCCAATCGTTCTGCAGTCCACAGACCGGCGAAACCGCGGGGCCAGTACTGCAGTTCGAGATCGGG
>JAQCHM010000135.1 GCA_027730885.1 Actinomycetota bacterium
AGCGCCGCCGGGCGGTCCGTCGGCCTGATCGCTCGGGGACCCCATCTCGAGACCATCCGTGCCAACGGGCTGAAAGTCGTCGGCGACACCGAGTTCGAGGGAAGGCTGCCCGCCGAATCCGACGCTGCCTCGCTGCCCATCGGACCCGACACCGTCGTGTTGCTGACCATGAAGAGCAACGACACCGCCGGCGCGCTCGACTCCGTCGGCTCGGCCTATGACGGCCTGCCCATCTTCTGCATCCAGAACGGTGTGGCCAACGAAGACCTGGTCGCCGCCCGTGGCCTGCGGGCCTACGGCTGTCGGGTGGTCCTTGGCGGTCGGATCCTCGAACCGGGCGTCGTGGCCCACACCGGCAGCGGCATTCTCACCATCGGCTGTTGGCCCTCTGGGGTCGACAAGGTCTGTCGCGGGTTCAGCGCCGACATCGAGTCGGCAGGGCTCGAAGCTCCGTTGCACGAGCGCGTTCGAGCCGCCAAGTGGGGCAAACTGCTGGCCAACGTCAACAACGCCTACCTGGCCCTCACCAACACCTCGCTCCAGGCGTCGCGCAAGTTCGAGGCCCACCGCTTCTTCCTGGCCGACGTCCAGGAGGAAGCCGTGCGGGTCCTCCAAGCCGCAGGCATCGCCGCTGACGTCGGGCGGTCGTCGACCATCGAGCAGCAGATCGCAAAGCTGCGGGTCCCCGGCGACTGGGACCGCGTCGAGATCCCGACCGACCCCGACAAGCTCGTATGGCCATCGACGTGGCAAGATCTGCAGTTCCGGCGTGGTCGGGTCGAGGTCGCCTACTTCAACGGTGAGGTGGTACGCCTGGCCCGGTCGCTCAGCCTCCGGGCACCACTGAACGAGGTTCTCTGGCATCGCTGCGAGGACGCCGCGGCCAAGCGGCTGCTGCCCGGATCGGAGACCACCACGAGCTTGCGAGCCGCGGCCGCCAGCCTCACATCCGCGACCGACGCGAAAACCTAACCGTAACCAAGCATCGCCACGAAACGGCTCGTGAGCGCGTAGCGTTCTATTGTCAGCTACCCATGGGTAACAACTGCGGACGACCAGTGGGCGTTGAGGGACTCGAACCCCCGACATCCTCCTTGTAAGGGAGGCGCTCTAGCCAACTGAGCTAAACGCCCGAAGCACGCCAGCGTAGCGGTCAGGCCCCACCGCCAAGCTAGCCTCGCGCCATGACCCAGACGGCACCCGTGGAAGCCCCTTCAGCCGCACTGCGAACCGCATCAGGATTCATCGTTCGCACCCGCCCCGCCTTCGCCACCGTCGCCGAGGAGCGTCGCCATCGGCTCGAGCGCCTGGCGGCCACCTGTCGCATCTTCGGCAAGCTCGGGTTCTCCGAAGGGTTGTTGGGCCACATCACCGTGCGCGATCCCGAGCACCTCGACCGTCTCTGGGCCAACCCCCTCGGTGTCTCGTTCAACCGCATCAAGGTCTCCGATCTGGTGCAGGCCGACCATCACGGCAACCTCACCTTCGGCCAGCGGCCCATCAACCCCGTCGGACTTCTGCTCCATGCGGCCATCCATCGGCCACGCCCCGATGTCGAAGCTGTCTGTCACGCGCACTCCACCTACGGTTCGGCGTGGTCGGTCTTCGGCCGCCCGGTCGATCCGCTCACCCAGGACAGCTGCGTCTTCTTCGACGACCAGGCGATCGTCGGCGAGCCCTGCGTGGCGATGGACGCCGCGAGGCCGACCAGTTCGCGTCTGCAGTGGGCGACAAGCGGGTGGCCATCCAGGTCGGTCACGGCATCTTCGCCACCGGCTCCTCGGTCGACGAGGCCGCGTGGTGGTTCATCGGTATGGACAAGGCCTGCCAGGTCCAGCTGCTCACCACGGCCGCTTCGGCGACGGCCGGTCCGCCCCAGATGTGGCCCGAGACGATGGCCCAGGCCATCCGGCGCGCTCTGGGAAGTCCCGAGTTCGGCTGGCTTTCCTTCCAGACGCTGTGGGACGACATCATCGTCACCGATCCCGATCTGCTCGACTGATCAAACAGCACGAGATCACAACAGCGGGCGCCAGGAGGTCCAAAGCGTCTGTAGTTCGCCAAGCAGCTGGGGTGTTGCCGCCGCAATCGGCGCTCGGCGGGCGGTGTGGTCGAGCACGACGAGGTCCCGCCCGCGACCGTCGACCATCGGCACCCCCGCTTCCTGGCACACGAGGTACGCTCCGAGGTAGTCCCAAACCCCGAGAGCGTCGTTGACGTCGAGCCAGCCGTCGAGGACGCCGGTGGCCACGTTGCACAGGTCCAGGGCAGCCGCTCCGTAGGTCCGGTACTGCGCCCAACCGCCGTGGGTCGGCGCCCAGCCGGACATGCCGATGAACGCTTCGCCGAGACGGGTGCACTGTGACGGAGCGATGGGTCGATCGGCTTCTGCTCCCCCACCACGCACGGCCTGGAATCGAACGCCCGACGCCAGGTTCACCACCGAAGCAGCCAGAGGTCCGGCAGCGTCGACGGCGCAGAGGCTCGTGGCGTACCAGGGCAGACCGCGCGAAGCATTGGTCGAACCGTCGACCGGGTCGACCACCACGGTGATCGAGCCGGAGCCAGTCAGGCCTGACTCCTCGCTGAGCACGGCGAACCCGGCCCGATGGAGCCCGCCGATCAGCAGGTCGTCGGCGACGACGTCGTGTTGATACTGGTCCGTGCGACGCCCCGAGTTGCCCCAGTCCTCGAGGTCGGCAAGAACGTCGACGAGATCGGCGACCAGGTCGTCGAAGACCGTCAAGATGCCATCGGCGGAAACGGGCTCGGGCGCAGCAGGCGAGACGGTCACGGCCGAACCGTACCAATCGTCGCGGGAGCCGGCGGACATGAGAACCAAACCGGTACCGCAACGGCTCTCGGATCTGGCAGGCTTGGGTGCCGGACTCTGCGACGAGCCGCCTACCGAAGGAGTTTCATGGCGATCATCGATGTGCCCGGGTTCGTGGCCGATCTCAAGGACCACGCCGCCGACCACGGGTTCCACGTCCACGATGAGCGCCACTTCGTCGAGACCTACTCCCTCCGCCAGGCCTGGGAGGTCGATCTCCACCCCGAGCGTGCCTGCGGCGGCCCGCTCGACCTCCACCTCGCGGTCGAACTCGACCCTCGCATCCTGTTGTCCTTCGAGGACAAGATGATGGAGATCCCCGAGGACGACGAGCCCCCGACCGGCTACAAGCTGCCCATCAGCTTCACGTGGGCCCTGCCTCCGCTACCGAAGGCCCCCGACCTCCTCGTTCTGGCCACCGACCTGGCCGGTATCGGCGGCGTGAACCTGCCCCTCGAGGTCGCCGCGGTCGACTCGACCGTCGCGGTGACCGATGCGTTCGAGCGCACGCTCTCCATCGTCGGCCGGGTCGAACTCGACTTCGCCGACCTCTTCATGCGACGCGAAGACCTGTGCGACATCCTCGATCGGTGTCATGCGATCAGCGAGTGGGTGCTCGATCGTTGTCCTGTGTGGCTCGACGAGGTCTGACGGACCTGGAAGAATCGGGGTCGTGATCACCTTCCTCGACCCGAGGGGCGAGCCCAGCCGCCCAACCGAGCCCTACGCCAACCGTGCCGCCCTCGAGCCGGGCGAGACCATCGGCCTGTTCGCCAACGGCTTCCCCGATTCGGTTGCCTTCCTTGACCACATCGAGAAGGCGCTCGCCGACCTGCTTCCCGGTGTTTCCTTCGCCCGATACGACAAGGGCAACGCCAGCGCATTGGCGTCCGAGCCCATGCTCGACTCCATCGCCGCGACCTGCAGCGCGGTCGTCGGCGCCTACGGGCATTGAGGAAGCTGTACCTCCGGCACCGTGCGTGACGGCATCGAAATGGCCCGCCGAGATCGGGCAGTAGCAGCGTTGGTCACCGATCAGTTCTGGCCCCAGGGCCACTTCGTCGCCAAATCGAACGGTATGCCCCAGGTCCCTCGGGTCCGTATTCCACATCCTGTCGCCGGCACCGGACACGCGGCCATGGCCAACCTCGCCGCTGCCATCGCTCCGCGCCTCATCGCGGTGCTCCGCGGCGAGTCGCCCGGCGACCAAGCCGACCCGAACGACGGTCAGACCGTCGCCGTATGACCGCGCTGCTCGACGCCCAGGACGAGGCCGCCGCGCTCGAATACCTGCACGCCAACGACTGCACCGACGGCTTACCGGTCGTCATCCCGACACCGGAACGGGTCGAGCGCATGGTCCTCGCCTCGGGCCTCGATGCCGATATCGACCTCGGTCCGATGGGTCCCGGGGGCGGGGCGACCACTATCGCCAAAATTGCCGCCAACGCCGTCATGGCCGGATGCCTGCCGGACTACATGCCCGTCGTCGTCGCGGGCATCAACGCGATCCTCCAGCCCGCGTTCGACCTCACCGAGGTGCAGGGCACCACCCACTCCATTGCCCCCCTGATGATCGTGAATGGACCCATGATCGCCGGATGCGACATCGCCTCGGGCTTCGGCGCACTGGGACCCGGGCATCGAGCGAACGCCTCGATCGGCCGGGCGGTTCGCCTTTGCATGATGAACATCGGTGGTGCCCGCCCCGGCACCTCCGACATGGCACTGCTCGGGCATCCCGGCAAGTTCAGCTTCTGTTTGGCCGAAGACGAGGCCTCGTCCCCGTGGGAGCCGCTGGCTGCGTCCTACGGCTACGCCGCTGAGCAGTCGGTGGTCACCATCGTCGGCACCGAAGCGCCCCACTCGGTCGTATTCGTCAACGACGCCGACGATCCCGACTCGCCGCAACGTCTGTTGCGGGCCCTGGCCCGAGTGGTCGCGAACACCGGATCCAACAACGCGATTCTTCGCGGAGGCACGGTGGCCATCGCCCTCAACCCGGAGCACGCTGCCGTGCTGGGTAAAGCCGGCCTCGACCGCAGCGATGCACAAAAGCGGGTTGCAGCGTTAGCCACCAACCCTCGCGGTCTCGTACGGTCACTGAACCCAGGCTTCGGCCGCGACGGAGACCCCGACGAGGAACTCAGCTCGGTCGACGGACCGGACAACGTGGTTGTGTTCGTCGCCGGAGGCTCCGGCCTGTACTCGGCAGTCTTCCCCTCCTGGGCCGCGGGAGCACACGGTAATCCTGTGGTCCACGCTCCGATCGAGACCGACCAGGCCTGCGTCATTCCTTCCCGAGTCGAGTGATCCTCCGTTCCTGGTAGAACGGCCCCGTGAACCTGCTGGAGCTCTTCATCGACCGCGTGAACGACGCAGAGGCGACTGGTCGCCCCTGCCTCACGGTGCCCGCGGACTCAGGCCGCATCGCGACGCAGTGGACGTTCGCGCGACTCTTCGGTGAGGCAGCCGCGATCGCGGCGGTGCTCCAGGCCGACGGCGCCAAGGTCGGCGACCGGGTCGTGGCCCAGGTCGACAAGTCTCCCGAAGCATTCGCCCTCTATCTTGCGTGTCTGCAAGCCGGATTGGTGTACGTGCCGTTGAATACGGCCTACACCCCGAGTGAGGTTGCGTTCTTCCTCTCCGACACCGACGCCCACACGTTCGTGTGCCGACCGGGAACCGAAGCCTCGCTGGTCGAAGCAACCGCGGCAACGTCGGCGGTGCAGACCCTCGGAGCGAGTGGAGGCGGGACACTGGCCGAACGGGCCAAGGCCATCGCTCCGCTCGCCGGCATGACCGATCGCGCTGACGACGATCTCGCCTGCATGCTGTACACGTCGGGTACGACGGGCCGGTCCAAGGGGGCGATGCTTACGCACCGCAACCTCGCGGCCAACGGACTCGCCCTGCACCAGACCTGGGCTTTCGGGCCGGGCGACGTGCTGTTGCACATCCTGCCGATCTTCCACGTGCACGGTCTGTTCGTGGCGCTCCACTGCGCGCTGCTCAACGCATCCGAGGTCATCTTCTGTCCGACGTTCGACACCACCATCGTCCGGCGCGAACTGCAACGGGCCACGGTGATGATGGGCGTACCCACCCACTACACCCGCTTGCTCGACGATCCGCAGTTCGGCGCCGATGACTGCACCAACGTCCGGCTCTTCACCTCGGGGTCGGCCCCGATGACCGAGGCCGTCTTCAACCAGTTCACCGAGCGCACCGGCCACAGGATCTGTGAACGGTACGGCATGACCGAAACCGGCATCCTCACGTCGAACCCCTACGACGGCGAGCGGACCGCCGGAACGGTCGGCTATCCCCTACCGGGCATCGAGTTGAAGGTCCTGACCGAGGACGGCGAGCCGGCCCGAGTCGGCGAGAACGGCATGGTCTGGGTTCGGGGTGAGCACATCGGCCCTGGCTACTGGCGCCTCCCGGAGAAGACGGCCGAGGAACGCTCGACCGACGGGTTCTTCCGCACCGGCGATGTCGGTTTCCTCGACGCCACCGGCCGATTGACCCTTGCCGGCAGGGCCGGCGACATGATCATCTCCGGCGGCTACAACGTGTACCCGAAAGAGATCGAGCTCGTCCTCGACGAGGTCCCCGGTGTCGTCGAGTCGGCGGTCGTGGGTCTCCCCCACCCAGACTTCGGCGAGGGCGTGGTGGCCTTCATCGTCGGTCAGACCACGACCGAAGTGCTCCAAGCCGCATGCGGGCAGCATCTCGCTCGGTTCAAGCATCCGAAGCACTACTACTTCGTCGACGAGTTGCCCCGAAACGCAATGGGCAAGGTGCAAAAGGCCCAGCTACGCGCCGACCACGCCGCCTTCTTCGCACCGAACGAGGACTGAGATCATCCTCCAATCTTGAGGAAGACCTGCTCAAGGTTCCTGTCGTTTCGGCCGATTTGCCTTCCAACGGCAGTGGAAAGAGCACGAATGGCGAAGCTTCGCAGAAACCGCACAGATGGGCATCCCGACCGGCGTCGGCGTCAGCGCGGCGCAGCGATGGTCGAGTTCGCCTTCGTCGGACCGGTGCTCATGGTGCTCCTCTTCGGCGTCATCGAGTTCAGCTGGGTCTTCAACCAGTTCCTCGACGTCCGCCACGGTTCGCGTGAAGCGGCCCGTCTCGTCGCGGTCAACTACCAGCCCGGTACTGCGGTCGGTGACGCCCAGACGACGTCGATCGTCACGGAAATCTGTGGCCGAATCGACGCGCCCGAGGATGCGAGGGTGCAGATTTCGTTGGTGACCGCCGGAGTCAATGAACCGGGTGATCTCGCGGTCGTCAGAGTCGAGCGTGACCTCGAGCAGCTCACCGGTTTCTTCGCCGCCTTCCTGAACAACCTTCAGCCCAACGCCGAGACCACCTTCCTGCTCGAACAAGATGCAACCTGGAACGCAACCGTTGGGGAAGTGGCCTGCCCGTGAGCCGTCCAGCCGACCACCACGAAACGGAGCGGGGCGCTGTTCTCGCCATCTCCGCCATTTCGATGATCATGCTGCTCGTCTTCACCGCGTTCGCCATCGATCTCGGCAGCGTCTACCTCCACCGCCAGGAAGATCAGACAGCCACCGACATCGCGGTGATCGCCGCCGGCTTCGATCGCTACAGCGCGGCCTCGGTCACTGCTGCATCGGTGGCATCGCTGAACGAGAACCTCGGCACGTCCTTCACCGCAGCGGACATGAACACCTGCGGCACCGTCGGCATACCGGCGGGCTGGACCGCATACACCAACGCAAACTGCCTGACCCACGACCAGTCATGGACCCGGCTCATGCTGCGTGTCCCACCCCAAACCTACAACACGACCTTCGCCAAGCTGGCCGGCATCGACTCCTTCTCCCATACGGCCTTCGCCGTCGTCTCGATCGAGGGCCCGACCGGCGGTGGCGGCGTGCTCCCCGTCGTCGCCCAGGCCAACGCGGGCAGCTACCAGTGTTTGAAGGTCGGCGCCTCCAACGTTCCGGACGATCAGTGCAACGACAATGCCAGCGGCAACTTCGGGCTGGCCAACTTTTCGATGTTCGACAACGAGGCCATGGGCACGACCCAGGACTGCAACGGCGACGGCAAGAAGCGCATGTCCAGCTTCCTGGCGATGGGCATCGACCACGACATCTCCCGTTTCAACTTCCCCCCCCACAACGGGACGATGGTCGTCGATACGACCTCATGCGGAGCCACCCCCGCACCGAACGCGGTCACCACGGTCACCGGAAACGTTCCCAACTGGGTGGGCAACGGCATGATCGACGGCGATTCGTTCACCGACGGGCGGCCGGCCCGCCTCCGACGGACCGGCGGGGTGGGG
>JAQCHM010000136.1 GCA_027730885.1 Actinomycetota bacterium
TGATGGCCGCGATCGGGTGGCTGTTGCGGGGCCAGGTGACCATTGCCGGCCTCCATCTCGTTTGGATGATCGTGCTCCGGTTACTGTCACAGCGCATGGGTACCGAACGATGAGGAGCCGGTACCGGCTGGCCAAGCAACCGGACGGAGTCTTCTACGGCTGGGTGATCGTGGCCGCTGCCTCCCTGGTTCTGTTCGTCGCCTATGGCATCCAGTTCTCGTACGGCGTGTTCGTCAAGGCCATGGGTGAGGAGATGGGCTGGACCCGGGCCCAGACCGCACTCCCGTACGCGGTCTACGTCTTCCTGTACAGCGCCCTGAGCGCGACGAGTGGTCGCATGACCGACCGATTCGGTCCGAGGCGAGTCGTCGGCACTGGCGCGGTGCTCCTGCTCGTCGGTTGGGGTCTCTCCAGCCGGGCACGGCAGCCATGGCATCTGCTGGTGACCATGGGTTTCGTCGCGGCGTGTGGCATGAGCTCCACGTGGGCGCCGTGCAGCGGGACCGTGGTTCGCTGGTTCACCCGACTTCGCGGCACCGCGGTCTCCATCACGACGAGCGGGGGAAGCGTGGGGAACCTCGTGGTTCCCCTCATCGCCGCCCTGCTCGTGGGCACCGTCGGCTGGCGCTCGACGATGCTGGGCATGGCCGTCGGCGGCGGGGTCCTCATCTTCCTGGCCGCACAACTGCTCTACCGCGATCCCGAGTCCCGGGGCCTCCACCCCGATGGCGACGCCGTCGCGACGCAGACGCCGATCTCGAGCCTGTCCTTGGGTGATGTCCAGTGGACCGCGCCATTCCTGCTGATCATTGGCGCCTACGCGTTGACGTGGCTGACGGTGTTCGTGCCCTTCGTCCACGCACCGGCCTTCGCCGAGGAGCTGGGGGCCAGCGACATCAGTGCGGCAACCGTTCTCAGCGCCACGGGCGTCGGCGGCATCCTCGGTCGACTCGCTTCGGGTGGCATTTCCGATCGGGTCGGCCGCTTCCCCACCCTGCTCACCATGTTCGGGCTCACCGCGTCCGCCTTCTTCCTCTTCGCCTCGGCGGAGGGCATCGGTCCGATCGACGGCGGACTGGCGATGATGTGGCCCGCGGCGGTCTTGTTCGGTTGGGCCTACGGCGGCAGCACCGCGCTGTTCCCAGCCCTCGTCGGTGACATCTTCGGAACCACCCACGCCGGCACCATCATCGGCGCCGTGTTCGCTCGGGCCGGATCCACCGCGGCGCTCGGCCCCTACGTTGCCGGATGGCTGTACGACTCGACCGGCGCCTACGGAACCGCCTTCCTGTTGTGCGGTGGGCTGAACGTCCTCGGCCTGGGTTTCGTAGTGGCCCTTGCGCTCAACCAACGCAGGTCGGTGAGCACCGAGACGACCTGAAGCGGGCTCAGTCGAGTTCGGCTGGCGCAGGCACCGGTCCAGCGTGAAGACTGCGGCCATGTTGGAGATCGTGGTACTCGGAAATGACATCGACGCGGCCCTTGGGGTAGCAGCCGACGTCGGCGGCACAGCGCTGGTCGCCGATCGGGAGGACACCCGTGAGCTGGCGTTCCGGACGGTGGTGCGTGCCAGGGTCGACGACCTCGGACGCCTGGCCGACGCGGCCTCGGTCGCCACCCTGGCGTGTTTCAGCCGGGTCATCTGCCAACGGGACCGTCCCGTCCGCCGAGGCGAACCCTCACCCGGGTTCACCGCGGTGTTCGGCTTGGTGGCCCACCCCAACCTCACCCATCAGCAGGCCGACGCTCACTGGCGTGACGTCCATGCCCCGCTCGCGCTCACCCACCACGCGGCAATGTGGGACTACACCCAGCTCTCGGTCGTCGACCACATCGACGGCCTCGCCGTCGACGGATTGGCGCTGTGCGCCTTTCGGTCCATGGAGGACCTCCGCACCAAGTTCTTCAACGACGACACCAGCCGCGACATCATCGTCGCCGACGTCAGCTCGTTCGCCGATACCAAGCGCTCCCCGCAACGCCTCGTCGCCACCGAGCACACGTTCTGATCCACGACCCACTCAAGTAGTTGCGATTGCGGTCCGTTGGAACGATCAAGACTGCAACGTCGGCTCAGCTCACACCCGCGCCGCCTGTCCGGACGCGGATGATCGTCTCGATCGGCCTCCAGCTCGGGGTCTACTTGGTGGCAGGCACCGTCCTGGCTGCTCTGGTGGCCGCCAACTATGGCATCTACCTGGCCGGTCGTATCTACCCGGCGCTGATCATCGTCACCGTGTTCGTCGTTCTCGGAGTGCTCCGCGCCCTCTGGTCGATGCGGGTTCCGTTCGTCGAGCCCTTCGGCCTCGAAGTGACCGCGACCGAGCCCGAGCTGATCCGGGTGATTCACGAGGTGGCATCGGCCGTCGGCAGCGATCCGCCCGACGCGGTGTACCTTGTTCCCGACGTCAACGCCTTTGTCACCGAGGACGCTCGCTTCGGCGGTCTCGTGAGCAGACGGCGAGTGCTCGGAATCGGTGTCCCTCTCATCCACTCGTTGAACATCGGCGAACTGCGCGCAATTCTCGGTCACGAGTTCGGCCACTTCGCAGGAGGCGATACCAAACTCGGCAGCGTCGTGTACCGGGGCCAACGATCAGCCACCGTGTTGGCCCAGAGCGCTGGTGGCGGCCTGATAGCGGACATCTTCGTCTGGTACGCCAACTTCGTTGTGCGGACCTCGAGCGCAGTGAGTCGACGCCAGGAGGTCGCGGCTGACCTGTTCGCGGTCAATGCGTTCGGCAGTGCACCGATGCGGTCGGCCTTGGGCAAGATCGACGACGCCGCCGTAGCGTTCGACCAATTCGCCAGCGGATACTTGACACCCCTGTTCCAACAACGTTGCCGGCCGATCAACCTCTTCACCGGCTACGAGGCGGTCTACCGGGACCCGACGCGACAGGCCCAACGCGAGGACGAAACGGCCAGACGGCGCCGGCGCGCCCCGAACCCCTACGACACCCATCCCACAGCGAGCACACGTCTCGAAACGATCGAACACTGGCCGGCGGTCATCGGCACCGTCGCGTCCGACGACCGTCCAGCGAACGAACTGTTGTCGCCCCAGGCCGCCTCGGCCGACCGACTGAGCGAGCTGATTGCTTCGCGCATCGATCCACGGCTGACTCCCATCGAGTGGACAGCATCGGCCGAGGTGCTCGGCCGCACCAACGACTGGCTGGTCGACCTGGGGTTCGCCGGGCCACTCGGATGGGCGGAGCAACGAGCACTCCTCGACGAATGGGCCACGAAGCGGTATTGGGACATTCCTCGTCGTCGGGTACTCGACCGAGCGCCCCAGAACTACTTCCCCAACCGGATGGAAGCGATCGACCATTGGCTGCGAGCGACCTTCGAGCGGCAGTTGGCCCAGCTTCCGGGCAACCGCTGGACGCTGCGCTGGGACGGACCTGCGCTGCTTTCGTCCGAGACCGGCGAGACGCTCGACTGCGCGCGCCGTCGCCGCGTATCGATCCGGTGACCTTCCCACCGCGCACGAAGAGCTCCGCCGCCTCGGCCTCTCAACCGCCCCCACCTCCGGACTTTGAAGCGTTTTCCACGTCACACGTGGTTTTCAGTTCAAATTTCGGTGGCGGAGCGAGTCGGGGGCAGTATTGGGGATGCGATTTGGCGTCTTCTACGAACTCCAACTGCCCAAGCCCTGGGATGACGGAGCCGAGCAACAGCTGATCAACGAGGCGATCGAACAGGTCGAGTTGGCCGACCGGCTCGGCATCCACCACGCCTGGGCGGTCGAACATCACTTCCTCGACGAGTACTCGCACTGCTCGGCGTCCGACGTGTTCCTGGCAACGCTGGCTGCTCGGACCAAACAAATCCGCGTCGGCTTCGGCATCCGGCAGGTCATTCCCCAGTACAACCCGCCGGCGCGGACCGCCGAGTCGGTGGCCATGCTCGACCTGTGCTCGCAGGGCCGAGTCGAGTTCGGCATCGGCGAGAGCGCGACCCGGATGGAGCTCCGCGGGTTCAACATCGCGGCGCGGGAGAAGCGCGAGTTGGCGCTCGAAGCCGCCGAGCAGATCGCCAACATGATGGCCATGGACCCTTACCCGGGGTACGAGGGTCGTGGGTTCTCGATGCCCTGTCGAAACGTGCTGCCAAAGCCGATCCAGAAACCGCATCCTCCGATGTGGATGGCCTGCACCAACCGCCAGACCATCGAGGTCGCGGCCCGCAACGGCTTGGGCGCCCTGGCCTTCAGCTTCGTCGATCCCGACGAAGCTCGACTCTGGGCAACCGCCTACTACGACATCATCCAGAGCGAGGCCTGCGTTCCGATCAGCCACATGGTGAACGCAAACATCGCCATGGTGGCGCCGTTCTCGCTGAACCACGACCCTAACCAGGCCGTCGCCCGAGGCATCCACGGTTTCCGCTTCTTCAACTACGCCATGGGCGCGCTGGTGACCAAGGACAACGTGCCGGGCCGGACCACGCTCTGGCAGGACTATCTGGCCCAGGCCAGCGACAAGAAGCTGACCCGTAAAGCTCCCGGCATCGGTACCCCGCAGGAGTTCGGCGACCTCGTCCGCGACTACGAACTCGCGGGCGTCGATCAGGTGATCTTCCTCCAGCAGGGCGGGCTCAACAAGCACGAACACATCTGCGAGAGCCTGCAGCTGTTCGGCGACGAGGTCCTGCCGGACTTCGAACCCAACCGGGCGTCGGTCGAGTCGGCCAAGGCCGAGCGACTCGCGCCCCACATCGAGGCTGCGCTTCGGCGCAAGAACTGGATGCGGCCCCTCGAGGAGGACGAGATCCCCGTCGTCGGCGCCTCGGTCAAGAAAGCCGAGCTCTACCAGTAAACGCCGGACACTCCGGGCGTCCGGCTCAGTCCTTCTTGAGCCGGCTTGCCCGTTCGACCTCTCGCTTCTCCCAGGGCTCCATGGCCTCCAGGCGAGCCTCAGACCGGCGCGCTTGCTTCTCGGCCCTCCTCTCGGCCCGAGCGGATCGAACCGAGCAGACGAATCGGAACGGCGCACTGATCACGCGTACCAGCGTTCGCGCCGCGCGGAAGGGGGCCTTCACGATCGTTGCCACAACCCGGACGGTGGCGACGAGGCGGCTGCGGAACGACGGGGAGGCGGAGTCCATACAAGTCGAAGACTAGCTGTCACGCCGGCTCGACCCGGGCGATCCGCTCGGCGTCCCAGCCGAGCTCGGCCAGGATCTCCGCCGTGTCCTGCCCCGGTCTCGGGGCGTGACGACGAAGGACGGTGGACAACCCGTCGTAGGCAATCGGATCTCGAACCACCCGATATCGACCTTCGGTGGGGTGGTCCATCAACGGCATCAGGTCGACTGCCTGGAGGTGGGCGTCCTCGGTCATCTGATTGAGGTCGAGGACCGGGTTGGCCGGGATCGAATGCTGGTTGCAGAACGCCATCCACTCAGCCACCGGTTTGGTCGCGGCGAACTGTTCGAGCAGCGCGTAGAGGTCGGAGCTGTTGGCGATGCGATCGGCATGCGCCGCGAACTGCGGATCGTCCATCAACTCGGGATGGCCGACGAAGTCGAAGAAGGCCCGCCAGTTCGGATCGGTGTACGGGAGGATGCAGGCATAGCCATCGGCGCACCGGTAGGGCTTGCGGAAGGGGTTCATGGTTCGGACGTAGCCGACGTCACCCATCGTCGGCTCGAAAATCTGGCCACTGTGGTGTTCGACGATGTTGAACGCGACCATCGTCTCGAACATCGGCACCTCGATCGTCTGGCCCTGACCGGTGCGCTCGCGATGGAACAGCGCGGCCATGGTGGCCTGCACGATGTGGAGCGAACAGACCTTGTCGGCCATCACCGCCGGCGTGTAGGCCGGTTCGCCGCTGACCCGGCCGGCCAGTGCGGCGAGGCCGCTGATCGCCTGGATGGCATCGTCGTACGCGGCTCGGTCGGCATAGGGACCCGATGACCCGTACCCGTTGGCCACGAGGTGGATCAGGTTCGGATGTCGGCCCCGCAAGGTCGCAGCGTCGAGACCCAGGCGGGTCAGGGCCGCGCCCCGCATGTTGGAGAGGAACACGTCAGCCGACGCCACCAGGTCGGCCATCGCCGCGGTGCCGACTTCGGACTTGAGGTCCAGGACGACACTGCGCTTGTTGCGGTGGGCGTTGAGGGCCATGGCGTTCATGCTGGGACTCCGTCGCGGTCCGGAGTCGAGGAACGCCTCGCCCCCCGGCGCCTCGACCCGGATGACGTCGGCACCGTGATCGGCCAACATCCTGGCCGCCAGAGGACCCATCAGCACCGTGGTGAGATCGATGATTCGGATGCCGTCGAGGGCGCCGGGGCGGTCCTGGTGATTCGTCACGCGGGCAGCCTAGGGTGCTCCTCATCGGAGATGGATTACGTTCGCAGGACTGGTTCGGGCGCCCGTTGGAAGGTTTCGCCTACCGCAGTTGGATGAAGCGGGGCCTACCCGACGACGCCTTCGACGGTCGGCCGATCATCGGCATCGCCACCACCCAGTCGGACCTCACGCCCTGCAACAGCCACGTCGACGAGATCGCCGAGCACGTCAAGCGGGGCGTGTGGGAGGCGGGCGGCGTACCTCTGGTGTTCCCGACGACGTCACTCGGCGAGACCCAGATCCGGCCCACTGCCATGCTGCTCCGGAACCTCATGGCCATGGACGTCGAGGAATCCATCCGGGGCAACCCCATGGACGGAGTGGTTCTGTTGGGCGGATGCGACAAGACCACGCCGGCCCAGCTGATGGGCGCAGCGTCGGTCGATCTCCCTGCCATCATGGTGTCGGGCGGCCCGATGCTGAACGGCCGTTACAAGGGCCGCGAGCTCGGGTCGGGCACCGACGTCTGGAACTTCACCGCCGAGGTCCGGGCCGGCACGATGAGCCTCGAGGAGTTCGGCGAGATCGAGTCGTGCATGACACGCAGCCGTGGCAGCTGCAACACCATGGGCACGGCCTCCGCCATGGCCTGTATGTCCGAAGCGCTCGGCATCGCCCTCCCCCACAACGGCGCCATCCCCGCGGCCGACTCGCGCCGGCTTCGCCTGGCCCACCTCGCGGGGCGACGCATCGTCGAGATGGTGCACGAAGGCCTCACCATGTCGCAGGTCTTGACCCGTTCGAGCTTCGAGAACGCCATCCGCGTCCTCGCTGCCATCGGCGGATCGACCAACGCGGTCGTCCACCTGCTGGCCATCGCGGGCCGCCTCGGGGTCGAACTGACCCTCGACGACTTCGACCGCTTGACCCGGGAGTCACCGCTCCTGGTGAACCTCCGCCCGTCGGGTGAGCATCTCATGGGGGACTTCTTCTACTCCGGTGGCCTTCCCACGGTGCTCCATCATCTCCGCGACATCCTCGACGGCGACGCCGCGACGGTGACCGGCCGCCCGTTCTCGTCCTACGCCGACGCGGTCGCGGCAGAGACGGCCGACCACGACGTCATCCGCCCGCTGGACAATCCGCTCAAGGCCGAATCGGGGATCGCTGTCCTGCACGGCAACCTGTGTCCGCGGGGCGCGGTACTCAAACCCAACGCGGCAACGCCCGAACTCATGACTCATCGGGGTCGGGCGGTCGTGTTCGAATCGATCGAGGACTACGACGCTCGCATCGACGATCCCGACCTCGACGTCGACGAACACTGCGTTCTGGTGCTCAAGGGTTGCGGTCCGATGGGCTACCCGGGCATGCCCGAGGTCGGCAACTTCGGCCTCCCGAAGAAGGTCCTCGCCAAGGGCATCCGGGACATGGTCCGGATCTCCGACGCCCGCATGAGCGGCACGGCGTACGGCACCGTGGTCCTCCACACCGCGCCCGAGGCCGCCGCCGGCGGGCCACTGGCCGTGGTGCGTGACGGCGACATGATCAGCCTCGACGTACCCAACCGGTCGCTGACCCTCGAGGTCTCCGACGAGGAGCTGGCACGGAGGCTGAAGCTCTGGGTCCGCCCCGACCCCGAGTACACACGCGGCTACTACCGCCTGTACATCGACACCGTCCTGCAAGCCGACCAGGGCTGCGACTTCGACTTCTTGGTCGGCAAGACCACCCGCCCCGTCACCCGCGACATCCACTGACGCCCCCCAACCCCCGAAATTTGCAGCGAAAACCACGCCTGGCGTGGTTTTCGCTGCACAGAACGGCGGG
>JAQCHM010000137.1 GCA_027730885.1 Actinomycetota bacterium
GCGGCGACCGCGGCGGCAAGGATCGCCGGGCTTGCGAGCAGGCCGACGAACGTGGCTCCGAGCATCATCGGGATGGTGCGAACCCTCCGCTTCCACCGCGACGCGAACGGCTCGTTGAGTTGCGGATTCCGGGCCACACGTCGATCCTCTCACAGTGACCTCCTCCAACGCTGCACCGCTTCGTTCGATCGTGCGTCTCGTCGGCGTCTACGACGCTGACGGCACGATGCGCGGCGAGGTGGCGTACTGGGTCGGTGCCCGCCTCGGGCGGCGCCATTGTTCGTTGTGCGAGATCACCCACGGCTCGGTCCGGGAGCGATCCGATTGGCAGGCCTGCAAGGAGGGTCTGCCAGTGCTGTTCGACACCTACCACCGCAACGACCAGCCCGACGACATCCGTTCGGTCGCGGGCGGTCACGCACCGGTGGTCATCGCCGAAACCGACACCGGCCACGAAGTGCTGCTGACCGCGGCCGGCCTCGAGGCCTGCGAGGGATCGATCGATCGGCTCGTCGAGGCCATCGAGCAAGCCGCCCTCGATCGCGGCCTGACCTGGCCGGCACCGTGAGGGCAGCGGCCGTCAGGCCTTGACCGGCGTGCCGAACGTGATCCCGGGGTAGCCCTGTTCACCCATACCTGCCATCCGTTGGCGGAAGTTGACGAGGCTCCCGGCATAGAGCAGATACTCGTTCGGTTTGCCGGGGATGTTGGCGCCGCGGAACCACGAGTTCTCGGCGATCAGCGCGACCGTGGCCGCCTCGTGGACCTCGGCGGTCCATTGGGCGCAGGCGTCCTCGTCAGGGGCGACGTAGCTGAGCGCGTTGTCCCGCGCGTGCAGTAGGACGCCGGTGATGTAGTCGACCATGATCTCGGTGGCTCGGGGGATGTTGCCGGCGATCACGTGCGGTCCACCGGCGATGAAGAAGTTCGGGAAACCGGGCGCCATCGCACCGAGATAGGTGACCACACCACCGGCCCATTGGTCTCGAAGCAACCGGCCCGATTCGCCGACCACGTCCATCCGGGTCAGTGCCCCCGTGAACCCGTCGAACCCGGTGCCCCAAATGATGAGGTCGAAGGTCCGCTCGCCATCGCTGGTTTCGATACCCGCCTCGGTGATGGTGACGATCGGCGTCTCGTTGAGGTCGACCAGATGCACATTGGGCTGGTTGAAGGCCTCGAAGTAGAAGGTCTCCATCGGGGGGCGGCGCATCCCGAAGCCATGATCGCTCGGGATGAGCTTCTCGGCGACTGCCGGGTCGTTCACTCTGGAGCGGATCTTCTCGGCGATGAACTCCGAGAAGTCGGCGTTGGCCTCCTCGTTGGTCATCATGTCCCGGTAGTTGCTGATGAGCTTGGCGAATCCCTTCTGGCGATACAGCTTCTCGTAGAGCTCCCACCGCTCGTCCTTCGACTCCTCGAAGGCGTACTTCCGGGACGCCTTGTGGAGGAACCCGGCAAAGGAGTTCATGCACGATTCGTAGATCTGGTCGTAGGTGGCCTTGATCTCGGCCTGCTCGTCGTCGGTGATCGGCCCGTTGTTGAGGGGTGAGTTCCAGTTCGGGGTCCGCTGGTAGACCACAAGCTCACCAACGGTCTTTGCCACCTCGGGAATGAGCTGGACCGCGCTCGCGCCGGTACCGATCACCGCCACCCGTTTGCCCTCGAAGTCGATCGGCTCCTTGGGCCACAGGCCGGTGTGGCACGCCTGGCCTTGATAGCGCTCTCGTCCGGGGATCGATGGCCAGTACGGCGCCGACAGCACACCGGTAGCCGCCACAACGAAACGAGAACGAAGTTGTGTTCCGTCCTCGGTGGTCAGCTTCCAGGTGGCGGCGGTCTCGTCGAACACTGCCGACCTAATGCGCACGCCGAACTGCATGAGATCGCGAAGGGCCAGCTTGTCGACGACGAAGTTGACGTAGGCCTCGGTCTCGGCCTGGCCCGCGAAGTGCTCCGACCAGTTCCACTCGGCCAACAGCTCGGGCGAGAAGAAGTAGCCGTAGCTGTAGCTCTCGGAGTCGAAGCGGGCACCCGGATACCGGTTCCAATACCACGTGCCACCCACATTGGTGCCGGCCTCGACCAATCGAACGTCCACGCCGGCCTCCCGCAGCAGATGCAGTTGGTAGACCCCGGTCACCCCGGCGCCGATGATGATGACCTCGGCATCGAGGGCCGCGGCCTCCACTCCTGGCTGCGACACGTTCGGCTCGGTAGGCATGTTCGATCGATCTCCCCTGGGCCGGACAGTCCTGGGCTCCGGTCCCGGCTTCGACGCTAGGCCCTGGCCCGCGTCCGACGCCAGATCAGTCGGTGAGCGGCCAACCCTCAGCTGTCCGCGGCGAACTCGTCGAACACCGCTCGGGCGATGTCAGGGCGGCGGGTGTACACGCCGTCCACCCCGGCTTCGGCCAGCTCTCGAAGCACTTCTGGATCGTCGACAGTCCACATGAAGATTGCCATGCCGTGCGCGTGGGCGTCGGCAAACCACTCGGCGTCGAAGCGGTCCTCGCGGTACGGCGGTTGACCGATCGGGCTCGCCGCGCACCAGGGTTCGCCTCGATCCCGAGCCGCTCGTTGCTCGTCGAGGTCCCCGTAGGTGGTGGTGATGACCAACGACTCCGGGCACACATCCCGCGCCGCGCAGAGAGCGGCATCCACGTCGGAGCTGAGATAGATACGGTCGAACGATTCGGTTTCGATCAGGACCTCACACAACTCATCGGCCATCGACGGCGTGGTCTGTTTGATCTCGAGCGAGAACGGCGCGTCCGGGAAGGTCTCGAGAATCTCGACCAGTGACGGGATGGCCACGGCCTCCTCGATCGGATCGCCGCTCCAGTGCGCTGCCGCGTCGAGTCGCTGCAGCTCGGCCCAGGAATGGTCATCGACGGGTCCGCGGCCGTCGGTTGTGGTCGAGAGTTCCCGGTCGTGGAGCGCGACGATCACCCCATCTGACGACATCCGGAGGTCGACCTCGAGCGCGTCGGCTCCCGCACGCATCGAGCGTCGCATGGCGAGGATCGTGTTGGCCGGGCCGAGGCCCTCGCCACCGGCAATGACGAGCGGCGGGTCGGAGCGAAAGGGGCTGGCCGGGCAATCGACCGGCAGAGCGGCTCGCTCGGCCACACAGCCGGCCAGCGCGACGAGGGCGACGGTGCGCAGCGCCCGGTGACGTCGCCGTGTCATGGCACTTGAGCGTAACCGGTCAGGCCCGGCGGAAGAGGGCGTGGGTGAAGCGCTGGGTCGATCCCCAGGGTGTGACGTGGTCGACCTCGAAGCTCTCGACCAGTTCGAAATGCGGGGCGAACGTTGCGCCCAGCGAGCCGGCATCATGGCGTGTCACCGCAAGCCCGCTGCACGAAGTCGGCCCATCCGGGGCGAAGGTGGCCATCACGAGATGACCGCCCGAGGTCACCGCGGCCGCGGCCGCCTCGGCGTAGGCCGCACGGTCGGCGGGTTCGATGAGGAAGTGGAACACCGCCCGGTCATGCCAGACATCGACAGACTGGTCGAGACGCAGCGAGCGCACATCGGCCACGACCAACTCCAACTGCCCGTCGGCGAGCGCGGCGGCCCATTTGCCGAGTACTCCGACGAGCGCTTCGAGCGCAGCCGACGCGATGTCGACGGCAACGACGTGATGCCCGAACCGCAACAGTTCGGCGACCAGCGGCGACGCTCCTACACCGACGACGAGCACACGCGGAGTCCGAGTCGATGACAGGATCGGCGCCGTCACGCGGCGCACCATCGTCAATCAGGGCTCAGGTGATGCTTGGAACCAGCTCACTTCGGCGGCTCCCTTGGTCCGCCAGACCGTCTCCCAGTGGTCACTGGGGGTGGGGGACGTCGCGTCGATCGCCATTCCACCGACCCTACGCTTCAGCGACTCGGAGCCGCTGATGAGTCGAAAACAATCGCGAAATTCTCGCCGTTCTGCGCCATGGGCGGGGATCCCTGACGCGAGGATGGGTCGATGCCACGGATCCAATTACTCGACGCGTCCACCGCGCCCATGACCGCCGAGAGCTACTTCGCCGGTGGCGACCCTGGACCGATCGTTGCCGCGCTGGCGAACGTGCCCGAACTGCTCGGACCGACGCTCGGGTTCATCGGGGCCGCGCTCGGCCCCGGGGCCACGACCACCAGGCACAAGGAGTTCGCCATCCTCCGGACGTCGGCCTTGCTGGGGTGTCGGTACTGCATCCACGCCCACACCACCGTGGCGCTCGACGTCGGGCTGGCCGATGTCGAGGTTCGTGCGCTCCGCGGTGAGATGGCGCTCGAGGAGGCGTTCACCGAACCGTCCGAGGTCGCGTTGATCCGGTGGATCGATGCCATGGCTGGGGCAACGGGGCCGCTCCCCGACGATGTCTGGACAGCGGCCCGTGGCTTCTGGGCCGACCATTTGCTCGTCGAGCTCAGCGCAACGATCGGTGCAACCATGTTCCTCAACCGCTTCGCCACCGGGTTCGAGTTGCCGACTTCGGCCGGCGTGCTCGAACGACTGGAGCATGAGGGATTCGACACCGGGATGGCGGCCGACACCGCCGGTGCGTCATGACCGACGTCGCCATCGAGTCGCCCATCGCCCAGGCAATCGCCGAGGGCACCCTGCCGGGCCGGGTCTGGCTGTACACCAACTACCACTGCAACCTGGCCTGCTCGTACTGCCTCACGGAATCGTCGCCCCGGAGCGAACGCCGCCAGCTCGAGCCCTCGACGATGCTCGCCGTCGCCGAGCAGGCCAAGGAACTGGGATTCACCGCCCTGGGCGTGACCGGCGGCGAACCGTTCCTGTTGCCCTGGCTGCCGGAAACCGTGCTCGAGATGGCGTCCCATCTCCCCGTGGTGGTGCTCACGAACGCGACGCTCTTCGGTGGCAACCGCATCGAGCACGGGGCCCTGCTGGCCCACCCGAACATCTCGGTCCAGATCTCGCTCGACTCGGACCAGCCCGACGTCAACGACATGGCCCGTGGACCCGACAACTTCGCCAAGGTCATCGAGGCCGTGCCGCGGCTGATCGACCGCGGTGTCCGCGTCCGCATCGCAACGACCACCGGCGGGTCGCTCGATGCTCCGGAACTCGACCCACTGCGCGATCTGGTCGCCGGTCTGGGGGTCGCTCCGGACGATCATCTGGTGCGGCCCATCGTTCGGCGCGGGCGGGCCGACGAGATGGCGCTCGGAGTTCGGGCCCAGGCCCGGGACATCCCGAGCGAGCTGACGATCACGGCAGACGGGGCGTTCTGGGGCAGCTTCGGTCCTACCGTGCGCGCCGGACGACTCGACCTCGATCTACTGCTCACCCGAACGGTGCTCCCGCTGTCGGTGCCCGCCAATGCGCTACTCGGACTTCTCGGCGGCATGCCGGAGGGGAACGACGCCAACCTCGGTATCCGTTGAGCGTGATCTCCTCGGAGCCGGTCGGCTCCATCGAGATCAGTTCACTCAGTGCCCGCGAGCGCGCGTCGCCAAACCTCGGCGATCGTCCTCCCGGCGACGGCCCGCAGGTTCGGCGAGCTGTTCGGACGTCGCGCCGCGTCGACGAGGTCGTCAAAGGTGTCGAGATCTCTAGCCGCGGGGAGAAGGGTCACGCTGCGGCCGAGCGAGTGCAGTTGACGAAGCTGGGTCAGGCCCGTGTGCGAACGGCTCATGGGCACGCCGTCGAAGACCCGACGATCGACGGCGCCCAAGCCGATCACCCAGTAGCCCCCGTCGGTCGCGAGCCCGATCGCGTCACGCCCAGCGTCAATCGCTTCGAGCGCGGCGCCGAGCGAGCCGACGACGTGCGGGGTCTCCATGCCGACGATCAGCCCCCGGCCGAGGTCCTCGAAGCCGTTGGCCAGCCGATCACCGAGACCATCTCCACGCTGGGGCACGACCCGCCAGCCGGGACGCTCCCAGTCGGTGGCGTCGCCTTCGAACAACAGCACTCGAGCGATCTCGGACGTGGTGAGCGCCGCCAGGCGGTCGATGCCATCGAGCGTGTCGGCGAGAGCGGCTGCCGCGGTCGCAGACGCCTCGGCGGGGGTGCAGGGTGGACACAGCCGGGTCTTCACCAGCCCCGGCAGGGGCTGTTTCGCGATGACGGTGACATGCACCGGGTCAAGCGCTGCTGGCACGAGAGGGTCTCCGGGGGGTAGCACGACAGGGAAGCACGTAGCGGAGCTGACAGGGAAGTACTGAGTAGATGGATCGAGGAGCGATGGGTTCGATGAGGGTATTGGTCACCGGAGGTGCAGGTTTCATCGGCTCGCACGTCGTGGACGAGCTGATCGAGGCCGGGCACGAGGTGGTGGTGGTCGACGACCTCGACCCGGCCGCCCACCGCGGCATCCCCGAGGGTTTGAACCCCACAGCCACCTACCGGTGGGGCGATGTGCGTGACCCTGCGCTGCTGGCGAAGGTTGTGCCTGGCGTGGATGCGGTTTGTCATCAGTCGTCCAAGGTGGGTCTCGGCGTCGATTTCGCCGACGTCGCCGACTACGTGTCGCGCAACGATCTCGGCACGGCGACCTTGTTGCGCTCGCTGCACGACGTGGGTTTCCGCGGACGACTGGTTCTCGCTTCGAGCATGGTGGTGTACGGGGAGGGGAGGTACCGCTGTGACGAACACGACGTGGTCCGCCCCGGGCCGAGGCAACCGGCCGACCTGGACGCCGGACGCTACGAGCCACCCTGTCCGCAGTGCGGCGCGCCGTTGACGCCCGAGCCGGTGCCCGAGGATCACTGGCTCGATCCCCGCAATGTGTACGCGTCGACGAAGCTCGCCCAGGAACATCTGTGTGCCGCGTATGCCCGCGAGCACGCGGGTTCGGTGGTGACCGCGCTGCGTTATCACAACGTCTATGGCCCCCGGATGCCCAGGGACACGCCGTACGCCGGAGTGGCCAGCATCTTCCGCAGCGCCTACGAGCGGGGCGATCCGCCGATCGTGCTGGAGGATGGAGGCCAGCGTCGAGATTTCGTGCACGTGCGCGACGTCGCCCATGCCAACGTGCTCGCGCTCACCCACGAGGACGGCGTCCCGGGTCCGCTCAATGTGTGCACCGGCGAGCCACACACGGTTCTCGACATGGCCAACGCGTTGCGTTCCTCCGGGGACGTCGATCCCAAGGTTGTCGGCGGCTACCGACTCGGCGACATTCGCCACGTGTTCGCGAGCGCCGACCGTGCGGCCGCGTTGCTGGGCTTCCGAGCGTCGATCGGCTTCGCCGAAGGCATGCTCGAGTTCACCACTGCGCCGCTTCGCAGCACCGTTGGCCCCCGGCCCGATTGACGGACTCACCACTTCGAGACCAGCGCCGCCTGGAGCACGACTGCTACGGCAACCTGAGACGACAGGGCAACGGCGACCAGTCGGCGCGCGTTCGGGCGCGCATCCGGTCGGCCGATCAACAGACCTCCGGCCGCCGCCAACCACGGAAAGAAGAGCAACCAGATTCGCTCGACCTCGGCCAGGGTGTACTGCGACAGATGAGATGCGAAGAGGGCAACGAGTCCACCGATCACCAGCACGATGATCGCCAGCGGGTCGGCACGCTGACGTAGAAGCCGCACCAGTCCTGCGAACGTTGCCGGCCCGAGGGCGATCAAGGCCACGGCGAGATTGGCCACCGCGAAGTACGCCTGCGGGCGGTGCTGGGCAGTTCCGGCCCAGTATTGGTACCTGGTGGCAGCGGCTCCGGCGAACCACCAGAACCCGGCCGCGGCCCAGACGGCAGTGACCAGCCCCGCGGCAACCGCTGCCGCCGCGATGGTGGGCAGGGTGCCCGGCCGCCGCTTTCGCAACGCAACAAGCGACGGCACCAGAGGCACCGCCAGGAAGGTGACCCCACCGTAGGTGAAGAACAGGAGGAGACCCAGGAGCAGGCCGCTCGCGCTCCCCCATGCCACCGCCCGGATGCCGCTCGAACGAACCCCGAGTACGCAGGTCGCCACACCACACGCGCCGAGCGCGCTGTAGACGGCGTCGGCCGAGGTCATCATCCACAACGCGTACGGGGCCACGATGAGCCAGGGAGCACATCGCCGGACCCAGTCGACACCGCCCAGTGCCCACACGGCCACCAACACGCCTGCCGGAGCGAACGCGGTGCCCAGGACCGAAAGTCCCACCA
>JAQCHM010000138.1 GCA_027730885.1 Actinomycetota bacterium
GACTCATCGACTACCGCAACCGATGGAGCCCCAACACCTGACCTATCCGCGCATCCCCTTAGCGTCGAAGACCGAACTGCGACAAGATGAGGCCATGACGGATCACCTCGACGCACACGAACATGCAGCCCCCATGGCCGCAGGTCCCACCGGACCGCTGCAGGGTCTCCGCATCCTCGACCTCACGCACGCGCTCGCCGGACCATACGCCGCGATGTTCCTGGCCGACATGGGAGCTGACGTCATCAAGGTGGAACCGCCTTCGGGGGAGATGACCCGGAACCAAGGCCCCTGGGTGCGGGGGGACGAGGAACGGCATTATTCGGGCAACTACGCAATCCGCAATCGCAACAAACGGTCGATCTGCCTCGATCTCACGCTCGAGGAGGACCGCGAGACGTTGCTCGAGCTCGTCGAGACCGCTGACGGACTCATCGAGAACCTCCGCAGCGGTGTGCTCGATCGTCTCGGGATCAGCTGGGAGGTCTGCCACGCCAGGAACCCGAAGCTCGTCTATGCCGCCATCCGTGGATTCGGTGATCCCCGCACCGCACCCAGTCCCTACGCCAGCTGGCCGGCCTACGACCTCATCGCCCAGGCCATGGGCGGCGTCATCGCGTCGACGGGGACAGACGACGACCACGTCATGAAGGTCGGTCCGCCGATCGGAGACACCATCCCGGGGCTGATGGCCACGGTCGGCATGCTGGCCGCGCTCATGAGGGCACGAGAAACCGGCGTCGGACAGTTCCTCGATGTGGCGATGGTCGACGCGCTGATGAGCGTCTCGGAGATGAGCCAGATGATGTACTCCTACATGGGCCGGCCTCTCCAGCCCATGGGGAACTCGGTCGACGGTGTCAGTCCCTACGACGTGTTCGCGACTTCCGACGGCCACTGTGTCATCGCCACCCCGACCGAGCCGCACTGGCGACTCCTCTGTGAATTGATCGGCCGAGCGGACCTTCTCGAGGACGAACGCACCGCGAAGCTTCGGGGAAGGCTGCGTCACCGCGAGTTGGTCGAGTCCGAAATCGGAGGCTGGATCGCCGCGCGCACGACCCAGGAGGTCATCGACGTTCTCGGCGGCCACATCCCGGTCGGACCTGTTTTCGATCCCCGCGACTGGGTCGAGGACCCACACGTCGCTGCACGCGAGATGCTGGTCCGAGTCGACCACGACCATCACCGTCCGACCGTTGTGCTGAACTGCCCGATCAAATTCAACACTGATCCCGCGGGTGTGTACCTCGGCGTGCCGAGACTCGATCAGCATGGCGACGAGATCCGCGCCGAACTCGCAGCCCGCCGAGCCAACTCCTGACGTCTGGCTCACCGATCCGGACAATCAACCCCGGGCGTTCCGACACCGGACGCTCGCAGACATGGAAACCTTGGGGAAACACACATGGGGACAAGCAAACACGCCGAGCTGGTCGATCGTTGGGCAGAGTTGTTCAACACCGACGTCGAGAAGCTCGTCACCGAGCTGTATTCACCGGAGTGCCGATTCAGCGGTGCGTCGATGAGCCACGACACGCTGATCCGGTTCGAGAAGCGAGTGCTCGCGGCTGCACCGAACCGCACCATGCGCGTCGAGCGAGCGCATGACATCGATGGCGGCGTTGCCGTCGAGGGCACGCTGCTCGATCCCGACAAGGGCGCCACCTGGGCCCTCACCTTCTGCGCGGTGCTCACCGTCGCCGACGGCAAGATCGTCAACGACAACACCTACGCCGACTTCTCCCGTTGGCCGGGCATGAGCTGACGCTGCGCACCGATCAGACTCCAGCCGTTACCGCACCGCCGGTGTCGTATGCTCAGGCGGTGCAGCCGTTGCTCGTGTTGACGATCGGTCAGGCCCCTCGCCATGACATCGTGGCCGAGCTTGCCGACGTCATGGGTGAGCGACCGGTGCAGGTGATGGGCGCCCTCGATGGGCTGACCTTGGCCGACACCGAGGCGTTCCCGCCGACGTCGCAGCGCGACACCCTGCACACGCGTCTGGCCGATGGCACCGATGTCGTGGTGTCGAAGACCGAGATCACCATTCGCCACTACGTCGTCGCCGTCGAATCCGGCGGACTCCCCCCAGACCTCAAACCTGGCCAACTCGTCGTCACCGCGGTCGAGCCCACCGGCTGAAGACCCAGAGCTGCCGCCTGACCTGCCGCGACGCGGTATCGGGTACCCGATGGGTCATCGCCGGAACGAGGTTCCCGACCTCCGCATTGGTCATCCCGGGCAGCCTGTGCCATCGTCCCGCTAGTGAGATCGAGGGTTGAGCTCAGCGAGACCCCTGAGTCGGACAACCGAACAGCCATTCCACGTCGGGCGTGGCGGGCGTTGGCCATCGGCAGCCTGGGCTTCTCGTTGATGTCGTTCAACACCACCGCGACGAACATGGCGTTCAGCGACATCGCGGACGAGTTCACCGAAGCCAGCAGCGGCGCGATGTCGTGGGTTCCCTCGGTGTTCTTCATCGGAATGGCCAGCCTGCTCCTCGTCTCGGGCCGGTTGGCCGATCGAATCGGTCGCCGCCTGCTGTTCCGGGCCGGACTCCTGGCGTTCGCGCTCGGATCGACCCTCTCGGCCGTTGCCCCTAACGTCTATGTCCTGATCTTCGCGAGGCTGGTGACGTCGGCAGGTGGTGCAATGATCCTGCCCAGCTCGCTGGCCGTGGTGCTTCCCGAGTTCCCCAAGGACCGGCACTTCAGCGCCGTGGCCATGTGGAGCGCCACCGGACCGCTTGCCTCGTCCATGGCACCAGGCATCTCCGCCCTGGTGCTCTCGGTCGCCGACTGGCGGATGCTGTTCGCGCTGAGCACCCCCATCGCCTTGGTCACCCTGGTGGGGAGCTTCGGCACGTTGGCCGAGTCGAAGGCGACTGACCGGAGCGGTTCACTGGACGTGCTGGGAGTGATCCTCGGCACGCTGGCCATCGGCACGCTCGTGTTCGGCGCCAGCTTCGGCGGCGGCGAGGGCTGGACGAGCCCGCTCATCATCGGCTCTTTCCTGAGTTCGGCCGTGCTGTTCCCCCTGGTCATCCAGCGCTGCCGGACCCACCCCACCCCGCTCCTCAACCTCAAGGTGTTCACCCTGCCCCCGGTCGCAGTGGCCAACGTGGCCAACTTCCTGCTGAACTTCGCCGGGCTCGCGACCTGGCTGGTGTGGCCGCTCTTCATGACACGAGTGTGGGGTTACAGCAAGCTGGAGGTCGGCCTGAGTCTTCTGCCGTCGCCCCTGGTCAGTGGGATCGTGACCTCGCTCGGAGGTCGGTTGTCCGAGCGGTACGGCCACGAACGGATGGTCCGATGGGGCTCCCTCATCTCGACCGTCGCGGTCCTGTTGCCATTGTTCACCCTGAGCGAGACTCGGAACTACGCCTACACCGCCGGGCCATCGCTCATCGGGTTCGGTCTCGGCTGGTCCTTGACCCAGTTCATCGTACAAAGCGCCGTCGTCAACCGGGTCAACCCCGGCCTGTACGGAGAAGTGAACGCCTCGTTCAACACCATCCGGAACATCGGCGGTGCGCTGGGGATCGCGGTGGCGGTCTCACTGTTGGGCTCGGCCGCGGTACCGGACTCCATTGCGTCGTACAAGCTGGTCTTCGGGGTCTTCGGCGTCTGCGTCGTGGCCTGCACCCTGGTGCTGTGGCTCATCTACCCCAGAGTCAGCGCGGCCCACCAGGGGGCGTGAGCCCTTCCGGGTCGCCCGCGGTACCCGGCCTTCGGAGCAGGAGCATCACAGACTCGAAGCTCATCACGATCTGATCTCGCTGGTTGAGCACGTCGTTCCGGTACACCACCACGCCACGGTCGGGTTTGCTGGTCGACGGGTTGGCATCGAGCACCGTGATGCGGAGCCTGAGCTCGTCCCCCGGCCGAACCGGTGCGAGCCACTTCAGCTCGCGGCCACCGGGTGAGCCGAGGCTCGAGGGGCCGAGGGGGGTGGCGAGCAACTTCATCATCACCGCGCCGGTGTGCCAGCCGCTGGCGATGAGGCCGCCGTAGATCGTCTCTCGGGCCGCCTCGACGTCGACATGGAATCGCTGAGGGTCGAACTCCTCGGCGAAGGACACGATTCGCTCTTGTGTCATCAGGTGGGAGCCGATCTCGAACTCCTCGCCGACCTCGAAGTCATCGAACCAGCGCTCTCGCAGTTCCATGGCAGGAAGGATAAGCGCAGCGTCAACCGCTGTCGCGGGTCGGAGGACCGATCAGGCCGGAACGTTCATGTCGTGGAGGCAGGGTCCGACACTGACGCATGCCTGGAACACTGGGAAGATTGCGCGCAATTGACGGTCCGGGCCGACGAGCCCCGCAGACGGGCGCCGTCAGGTCTCGCTGGATCCGGGATGCCCGACCACCATCGTGCTCTTCGGGGCGACGGGCGACCTGTCGAGGCGCAAGCTTCTGCCCGGCCTGTTCCGGTTGGTCGACCTGGGCCTGCTGCCCGATGTCCGCATCGTTGGGACCTCGCTCGACGATCATACGCAGGACAGCTTCGTCGCCTTCGTCCGTGACGCCGTCAGCAAAGCAGACCGCCGAATCGACCAGCCGTCCTGGGACAACTTCGCCCGCCGGTTGATCTGGGCGCCGGGCGGAACACCCGACTCATTGCGCACCGCGATCAAGGAGATCGAGGACGGGGTGGACGGCCCGCACCATCGGCTGCACTACCTGTCCGTGCCCCTGAAAGGGGCACGAGCCGTGATCCAGACGCTGCGCGACGCCGATCTGGTCGAGGGGTCCCGCATCGTGATGGAGAAGCCGTTCGGCACCGATCTGGCGAGTGCCAGACTCTTGAACGCCGAAGTGCACCAGGTCTTCGACGAGTCCCAGGTCTTCCGCACCGATCACTTCCTCGGCAAGGAAGCGGCCCTCAACATCCTCGCGTTCCGCTTCGCCAACGGCCTGTTCGAGCCGATCTGGCACCGGAACATGATCGATCACATCCAGATCGACGTGCCCGAGCGGTTGGGCTTGGAGCAACGGGCCGACTTCTACGAGGCCACTGGCGCCTACCGGGACATTTGTTCCAGGTCCTCGCGTTCACCGCGATGGAAGCGCCCACGTCGCTTGCGCCGGCCGCCATCACCGAGGAGAAGAACAAGGTCTTCCGTTCGATGCTCCCGATCGGACCCGATGACGTCGTCCGCGGTCAGTACACCGGTTACCGGGACGAAGCGGATGTCGATCCGGAATCCGAAACCGAGACCTTCATCGCGCTGCGCTGTTTCGTCGACAACTGGCGCTGGGCCGGAGTGCCCTTCTACCTGCGGACGGGCAAGAACATGGCCGAGGGCCATCGCATCATCTCGATCGCCTTCAAGGAACCACCGAACTCCATGTTTCCCGCCGGATCCGGCATCGGTCAGCGGGGGCCCGACCACCTCACCTTCGATCTGGCCGACCAGTCACGCATGTCACTGTCGTTCTACGGGAAACGACCCGGGCCAGGGTTTCGCCTCGACAAACTGTCGATGCAGTTCTCCGTCGACGAGACGGCATGGTCCGACGATGTCCTGGAGGCCTACGAACGACTGATCCTGGACGCGGTCCGCGGCGACCACACGCTGTTCACAACGGCCGACGGAGTCGAGCGCCTCTGGGAGGTGTCCGAAGGGTTGTTGAGCGATCCCCCACCGGTCCGACCGTACGCCCAAGGCACGTGGGGACCGAATCAGATCCATCAGCTGATCGCGCCCCGGGCCTGGCGTTTGCCCTTCGAGCGGGCCTGGCGCACCCGGAGCACCGACCTCGCGGCCTGAGCGGCCAAGCCGAGCTGCGAGAAAAGGCCAATCGGGACCGTTCTCGCTCAGTCCGGGGGGCGGTCTCGGACCACTCCGGCTGCTCGCAGCTCCTCCAACCGCTGCGGGGACAACCCCGCCAGGTCGCAGAGCACCTCGTCGGCGTGCTGATTCAACAGCGGCGCGGCCCGACGGTAGGTCGCAGGCGTGTCGGAGAATTCGATGGCGAGCCGGGGCCAGAGATGGGTACCCGCCTCGGGGTGCGTGAGCGCGACGAACGCGCCGGTGTCGGCCAGGTGAGGGTCGGCCATCACCCCGGCGGCGTCGTTCACGGTGCCGGCCGCGACCCCTGCGGCCTGGAGGCGCGCCATGGCCTCTCCCGCGGTCCTCGAGCGGCACCATGCCTCAAGGGCCTCGTCGATGGCGTCGTGCCGAGCCCGCCGCTCCTCGAGATCCCATTCCTGCCAACTGGCATCCAAACCGGCGATCTCGCACACCGACTGCCACGATCGCTCGTCGGTCACCGTCAAGGCCAGCCACCGATCTTCTCCCTGACAGGGATACACCCCCTGGGGCGCGTGATGACGGTGGCGGTTTCCCCGGCGTTCGGGCTCCGAGCCCGTGAGTTGGAGCTCGGCCAAGGCGTAACCGATGGTGGCCACGGTCGACTCGAACTGCGCGCCCTCGACCGTGCGACCCCGGCCGTCGTCGGCCGACGACGCCAAGGCCGACACGATGGCGAACGCCGCGTGAAGTCCGGCGAGGGGGTCCGGCCAGGCAACGCCGCCCTTGCGGGCCGGATCCTCGGGGTAGCCCTGGAGAACCGACAGCCCGGCATGTGAGTCGATCATCGGGCCGTAGGCGACCCGATCGACCGACGGTCCCGTTCTGCCGTAGCCCGGCATCGTGACGTAGAGCAGGCGCGGGTTCAGGTGATGGAGGCGCTCCTCGTCGAGCCCGAGTTGCGGCATGACCCGGGGACTGTAGTTCTCGATGACCACGTCGCTCACGGCCACCAGGGCCTCGAAGGTCTCGACACCTTCGGGGAGTGAGAGGTCGAGCGCGATCCCCCGCTTGTTCAGCGCGTATTTGTTGAGGAAGCCGTTCCGATTCCAGTGCCGGTCTCCGGGATCGTTGTCGGGGTAGTACCGGGTGGCCAACACCGAGCTGCGATCAACCGTCGAGGGACCCCGAGCCCAGGGAGCCTCGACCATGATCACGTCGGCGCCGAGGTCGGCAAGGACACGAGCAGCCAAGGGTCCGGCCCAGACCCGGGTGAGGTCCAGCACGCGTATGCCGGTGAGCGGCCCCTGGTCCACAGTCCTGGTGGCTGCCGACCTCAGCGGCGGGGCCTCGCCGGCCAGTTGGCGTTCGGTGATCCGGAACGGCGGACCCGGCACCCGAACCGTCGTCGGCGGCCCCGTGGTTCCCACGTCGACCTGACGCCAGAACCCGCGGGCCGCCAGGTGCTGATCAGCGAGCACGTCGCCCAGCGAGGAGACGGGCCCGGCCGGCACCCGGAGAGCTTGCAGAAGCTCGACGATCTCAGATGCCTTCTGGGTCTCGAGCCACGGGACCAGGTGCTCGTCGATCAGCGTGGGGTGATGCATGAGGTCGTAGGTGGATCCGATACCGGGCTCGTCGATGAGATGATCGAGCCCGGCGACGCCGAGGAGCCGCTCGAGCTGGTCGTCTCGGGGAACGACGAGGGAGATCATCCCGTCGGCACACCGGTAGGCACCGATCGGTCGACCCGGGCCGGCGTAGCGGTTGCCCATTCGCCTGAGGACGTCGCCGCTGTGGGTGTAGCGAAGCAGCGTGAACTGATGGAGAGGCACCAACACCCCCAGATGGGAGACCTCGACCAGCTGTCCGCGGCCGGTCACCTGCCGTGCGGCCAGGGCAGCGGCGATCCCGATGGCTCCGTGGATGCCCGCAGCTACCGCCGTCTGGTGCTCCGGCCCGACGATGGGAGCACGCTCCGGGTCACCGGTCAGGTAGAGGTGACCCGAGAGCGCTTCCTCAACCGCCGCGCTGGAGGCGAAGCTGCGGTAGGGCCCGGTGGAGCCGAACGGGGTGATGCGAAGCCAGATCCGGGGGCCGCCGCCGATCGGATCGAAGCCCGGACCGGGTCGCCATGCCGGCGTGCCGCTCTCGATGACGACGTGAGCCGAGTCGCACAACGCGTCGACGTCCACCGTCGAGTGGGCCACGATTCGCTGCCCACCCCTCAGGGCCGCCTCGATGCCGCCTCGGGGGAACATTGCTTTCCGTCGCTGAGGATCGCCTACGACGG
>JAQCHM010000139.1 GCA_027730885.1 Actinomycetota bacterium
GCGAACGCGTCGAGGCCGCCGGGATACATCCCGTTCTCACCGATCTCGGGCACGCTGATTACGCCGGGATACCCGTCGATGCCGACCACCTGGTGCATCTCGCGGCGTACATGCAACCTGGATCGATCGACTACGACCTCGCGATCAGTCAGAACGCGGAGGCTACGGGCCTCCTGCTGGAGCACTGTCGGCGCTACGAATCGGCGTTGGTCATGTCTACGCACTCGGTGTACAAGCCGGTCGATGATCCGTGGCACGTGTTCGCGCCGACCGATCCGTTGGGCGACGTCAACGCATTCTCGCCGACGTACTCGATCTCCAAGATCGGACAGGAAGCGGTTGCGCGGACGATGGCACGCCTGCTCGACCTACCGGTGACGATCGCTCGCATGAATGCCTCGTACGGCCCGAATGGCGGCCTTCCCACCTACCACTTTCGCGCGGTCGCCAAGGGAGACCCTCTCGTCACGAGGTGGGACCCTTGCCCGTACCAACCGATCCACCAGGACGACATCAACACACAACTGGCCGGATTACTCGCCGCAGCATCGGTACCCGCCACCATCCTCAACTGGGCGGGCGACGAGCAGGTCACCGTTCAGGAATGGGCGGCCTACATGGGCGAACTCATCGGGCGCGAGGCTCAGGTACAGGTCGTCGAGCAGCCCGGAACGCTTCGTGGCTCGTGTGCTGACGTCTCGGCGAGGCTCGCCGCGGCGGGGCCGTGCCGCGTCGGCTGGCAGTCTGGCATGAGCGGTCTCGCTGCCTCAGAGGTCTGACGAACGGCGAACCGTCTGGAGCCTGCCAGTGATCGCTCAGCCGTGGCGGGCTCGGATCAACTCGTCGGACTGATGGCTCGGGAGGAGAGAGCCACCATCGATGACGATCGTCCGGCCCGTGACGTACGAGGCGTAGCGGGAGCAGAGAAAGGCCATCACGCACGCCACCTCGTCCGGGCGCGCGACCCGGCCGAGCGGTATTCGCGACTCGACATGCTCCCGAGCGACCCCGTTCTCGAGCAGAGGCGCGGTGAGTCGGGTAGCCACATAGCCGGGAGCGACGCAGTTGGCTCGGACCTCCGGCGCGTACGACAGGGCGACGTCCTTGGTGAGCATTTCGATGGCCGCCTTCGTGCCACCGTAGAGGCCCTCGCCGCGCGCTGGCCGGAGGCCGGTGGTCCCCGACATCGTGACGAGCGATCCTCCTCCGGGTGCCTGTCTGAGGTGTGGGAGCGCGGCCCGGATGGTCGCGAAGGTGCCGCCAAGGTTGACTGCGACGATCCGCTCGTAGTCGTCGTCACTCATGCGGTCGATGGGTATCGACACGCCGAGCCCTGCGTTGGCGACGATCGCGGTCAGCCCACCGAACTCGCGCGCAACCTCGTCCACAGCGGCAGCGACCGCTCGAGTGTCGGCGACGTCGACCACCAGTGCCAGGCCACCTACGGCGTCAGCCGTCGCATGTGCGGCATCATGGTCGATATCGAGAACGGCGACGGTCGCGCCCTCGGCTGCGAACCGTACGACCGCAGCCCTGCCGATGCCGCCGCCACCGCCGGTGACCAGAGCCAACTGGCCCGCAAGGAGTCCGCGCGCCGGTGGATCGAGTTGGTCGGCCTGCGCCAGCATTCACGCAGCATACGCGACGCGCCCGACCGCTCCGTCGAGACCGTGCTCGAGTCGCGTCGAGGTCATGCCGGCGGAGGGCGATCACCACACCCTGGTCGCCGAGGTGTTGGACACCGCGCAGGCCGATCGCCGCGTCACCCTCACCGGCCACACGCCCTGACGGTCAGCTTGGGAAGGACCTTGTCGACGAACAGTTCCATGCTCGTCCACCCGATACTGGGGTCGACCCCACCCATGAGCGGCTTGAGGGTGACGTCGGAACGGTCCTTCGCGAACTCGACACATTCCTCGGGTGTGAGTACGAGGTAGCGGCCGCTCGTGCGCAGTTCCTCGGCGTCGTCGAACTCGGCGTAGACCGAGCCTTTCATGCCGGCGGCCCACTTCCCGTAACTGTTCGTCTCGTGGAGTGCATGTGGTGCGATGCGGGGCCAGTCGCGTTCTGGGTCTTCGGAGACGAACAGCGCCATCGGGCCACCCTGAGGAGGTCGGGCTCCCTCGGGCTTCGGCTTGCCCAGCTTGTCGAGCTCTTCGAGGTAGATCTCGTACAGTCTCGGAGCCAGCGGTTCGTAGCCGTCGCACATGGCGGCGGCACGTCGAGCGGTGGCAGGCGAGGCCCCGCCGAGTGTGATCGAAGGGCGTGGTCGTTGGTGCGGGCGAGGCAGGACCCTGACGGTCTCGCCGCGGAACTCGAAAGGCTCCCCGGTCCAGGCTTGCTTCAGGGCCTCGATGCCCTCCTCCATCAGCGACGGTCGTCGCTTCATGTTGACACCGAACTGGGCGTACTCGGCAGGGCGATAGCCACCGGCCACGGTGAGTCGGAGTCGACCCTTGCTGACCAGGTCGAGGACGGCAAGGTCCTCGGCCACCTTCAACGGGTGATGGAGCGGGAGGAGCACCACGCTGAGCCGCACCAGCAGATGTTCAGTGGCACCTGCGATCGCAGCACCGAGCACGATCGGCGATGGGAGATAGCCGTCGTCGCTGGCATGGTGCTCAGACAACGTGACGCTCGAGAAGCCACGACTGTCGGCCCACGCGCACTGGTCGATGGCGGCCGAGTACAGATCGCCGGCGGGCGTGCCGAATGACGGCGCCCGCATGTCGTAGCTGAGGTGGTATGTGATGGTCATGATGATCTTTCCGAATCAGGGGTCCGTGACGGCTGCGGCGTGTATCGGCTCGCCGCTCACGCAACTGGCCGTCGCGGATCTTCGGGGAGGAGATCCTGCACCAGGAACGTCGGGATGGGCAGCGCGGCTGGATCGAGATATACCATCCCGTCGATCGTGGAGGCCTGCCGAACGCCGTGCGCCTCGAGCTTGCGCAGCGCATCGGCCAGATCGGCCACACGTAACCCATGGGCGTGAAACCGGTTGCGGTGGATGTCACTGCCCCACAACTCGACCGACGACCCCTCGGGCGGCATCGGGAACAGCAACAACAAGCAGTCGGCGAGCGACACGATCGCCCCGATCTGATCAGGTGCGGCATCGCGACGAAGTCGTAGGATCTCGGTACCGAACAGGGCAGCGAGGCGCTCGGCAACGGACGGCGGGTCGTTCACAACGGCGGTCACGAAGCCGTACTGCAGTGCTGGCACGACCGGCGGGTGCGGCAGCGGCTCGGGCGAATAGCCCCACCGGGGGTCGTCGTTGGTATGCCGGTCGCACCATTCGAGCAGCAGACCTGAGCTCTCACGCGGCTTGGAGAAGAAGATGTGATCGTCGAGCCAGGCCTGCGGCGTGAGCCCGAGCTCACCGAGACGTTCCGATGTGTCCTTCGCATTCTCGACGTGGAGGGCGATCGAATGCATGCCGCCACCCCACTTCTCGACGAAGTTGCGGACAGGAGACTGGTCGCCGACCGGCGCACCGATCTCGATCGAGTTGTCCCCGAACCAGATCATGCCCCCACGCCGACCAATGCCAGGTGCATCGGAGACATGATCGTGCATCACGGCAGCCCCGAACAGGCGTTGAAGAGGGCCGAGCAACTCGTCGTAGTCGGCCCCCATCGCCGTCGCGTGCCAGAGCCGATTGATGTGACTCACGCTGATTGTGCCTCCTCACAGCCCCAGGTCGAGCAGCCCAACGATGATAGCAAATCGACATTTGCCGAACGACACCGGGGTCGTGACCACGAGCCCGCGCTTCCACATCCGAGTCGGTATCGAGCCTGCCGTGCTTCCCGAAACTCCGAGGGTCGCGGCATCACGACGGCGGTTTCGAGAGCGGGCGACGACGCCGACCGGTTGTGCGTCGCGTGCACCGGGGCTGGCTGAGCGCTCCGCCGGCAACCGGGAGCCGCTGCATCGCCACAGCTATGGTGGGCAGGAGCCGACGAGGGCGCCAGGGGCGCTGGTAGAGGGAGCCACATGATGACTGTCGTGCCCAGCTTAGGGCCTTGCTGGCCGGCGAGCCGTTCATAGCGGCCGACTCTCTTCCGGTGGTCGTCGGCTGGATCGGCGACAGGCTGGGGGCCCCTGCACCTATGTTCGCAGACCGGGCCGTCGGCGCCGATGACATCGATCGCCTCACGATGACCATTGCGAGGAACCCGGTCGCCTCGACGAGCCTCGCTGTACTCTTGCGATCGATCGAATATCTGCCTGTCGACCTCGGTCTTGCCGCCGAATCTGCGGTGTACTCGATGCTCCAGACCGGCGAGGAGTTCCACAGATGGCGTGGTTCCACCGAGCCGGTGTTGTTCGAAGACTCGATCGAAGCCGTCCATATCTCGGGACGAGGAGCTTCGTTCTGTAGCGGCGGCGACCTGGGGGAGTTCGGTGCCAGAGCTGATCCGGCGACTGGGCACATAGTGCGACTCGCTCAGAGTCCCGCTTGTCTGGTGCACGAACTGCGGGTACGAACATCGGTGTCGATCCACGGCATGACCCTCGGCGGCGGTGCCGAGGTCGCTGCCTTCGCGGGCCACGTCGTCGCTGATCCTGCGACCCGGATCGGCCTGCCGGAGATCGATCTCGGTCTCATTCCTGGCGCCGGCGGTACGGTCGGTGTCACTCGTCGGATCGGTCGACAGCGTAGCGCCGCACTTGCCCTTGCGGTCACCACGATCGATGCGCAGACTGCGCTCGAATGGCGACTGATCGACGAGATTGCCGGGGTCCACCCCAGCATCATGAAACCCGTGCATGCAACTCGTGGCAGGCTGCTCGCGCCACGTCGACGTGCCGACCGGATGGGCGCCAAACGAAGGTGCCGGGTCCGGTACCGTTGGACAAATGGTTGTAGTCTGAAAGTGAATCGTCACCGACGACTCGCCGTCGCAACGGTTCATCACGAGTCTGTCTGAACACGTAGTCCACTACCGGGGAAGAACACGCCGATGCATCTCTCGACACTGATCGACATGATCGAGTCAGGCTTCGCCGATCGAGTGTTGCTCGGTACCGATTCGCAGCCGGTCACCGGAGCACGACTCGCTCACCTCGCGCGGTGCGGGGCGACGACGCTCACGGGCCCTTCGGTCGTCTACGCCGGGGAGAACCACCCGCTGCTTCCCGTCCTGGCTCTCGCCGCCGGTGCTGCTGACGTCACGTACGTGCCGGTCAACTATCGCCTCAAGGATAACCGGCTGAATGCACTGATCGGCCGCCATCCTGACGCCGTCGTGGTCACCGACGCTCGGACCGGCGGCCGCGTGACCGCGCCATCCATGACGATGGACGAATGGCTTGCTTCGTTGCCCGATGATCACCCGCTCGAGGCGCTGGGAGGCGACGAGCATGACGTCGCGATCGTGCTCTACACGAGCGGCACGACATCGGAGCCGAAGTCGGCACTCCTGCGACACAGACATCTCATGGGCTACCTGCTCGGCACCGTTGAGTTCGGTGCGGGAGGCCCTGAGGAAGCGGCATTGATCTCGGTTCCCCCCTATCACATTGCGGGTGTCGCCAACCTGTTGTCCAACCTATTCGCAGGGCGACGTGCGGTCTACGTCAGTGCGTTCGATCCGGAGGTCTGGCTGCGGACCGTCGCCGATGAAGGCATCACGAATGCCATGGTCGTACCGACGATGCTGGCCCGCATCGTCGAGACGCTCGAGGGAGCCGAGGCCGACGTCCCGACGTTGCGTGCGATCTCATACGGTGGGGCGAAGGTATCCGAGCGGGTGCTCATCTCAGCATTGCGGTGCTTCCTGAGAACGGACTTCGTCAACGCCTACGGGCTGACCGAGACGACATCGACGATTGCGCTGCTCGGGCCCGAGGACTACCGCGCTGCGATCGCGTCGGACGATCCGCTCGTTCGTCGACGTTTGTCATCGGCCGGGCGGCTGCTGCCAGGGATCGAGATCGAGATCCGGGACGACGATGGCACACCGCTGCCTTCGAACCTTGATGGAATGATCTTCCTTCGGGGCCAACAGATTTCGGGCGAGTACGAGTCGGGGAGCGTGCTCGACGACGAGGGCTGGTTCTGCACGCGCGACCGCGAAATGGTTGACGACGTCGGATACCTGTTCATTGCCGGCAGAGCGGATGACACGATCATCCGGGGCGGCGAGAACATCGCCACCGCCGAGATCGAGGAGGTGCTTCTGACGCACTCCGACGTGGCAGAGGCGTGTGTCGTCGGGGTGCCCGATGACGAATGGGGCCAACGTATCGTCGCTGTCGTCGTCCGCAGAACCGCCGGCTCAGTAGCTGCGGACGAACTCCATGATCTGGTCCGGTCGAAGCTGCGTGGATCGAAGACACCCGACCGGATCGTCTGCCGAGACATGCTCGCACACGGATACCGGCAAGTTGTTGCGCCGAGGCGTCCTCGCCGAGGCGTCGGTTACTACGAGCGACTCACCACTCACAGGAGGTTCAAAATGACCATCTCAATTTCTCCGGGGACCCGATTCTTCAGCGCAGTCTGCAGTACTGAACTGATCGCTGTGAAGGCGTCCGGTGAGCCGGTCTTGCTCACGATCGGCGGCGCACCGCCGGTCACCAGCTCCAGCGAACGTGACGGCGACGCCGCACCTGCCGGCGGGCACGACGGCGGGACCGCGATGGGCAAGCGCTATGTCGACGACGATGACACCATCGAGCTGTTATGCACGAAGCCCGGGCCCGGTGTCCCAGCGCTCGACGGCACCCTGTTGCAGCTGAAGGAAGCCAAGCAGCTTCCTGCCAGCGACTGAAACCACGACCGAGAGAGAGGCCACTCATGAACGACACTGACGCGATCGACCTCGCATTGCTCGTCTTCCGCTGCGGAATCGGTGCGGTGATGCTGGCGCACGGCATCAACCACATCTAGGGCGGCGGCAAGATCGCCGGAACCGCTGGATGGTTCGGCTCGTTGGGTATGCGCCAGCCCTTGGCGCAGGCCTGGTTGGCCAGTCTGGCCGAGATCGCGGCCGGAGTTTCGCTGGTTCTCGGTCTCTTCACACCGCTGGGCGCAGCCGGCGTCGTCGGGGTGATGGTGGTCGCGTGGGCGATCAACCACCGTGGCAACGGCTTCTTCATCTTTCGACCGGGAGAAGGTTGGGAGTACGTGATCACCCTCGGGCTGTGCGGCGTACTGCTGGGCGCGATCGGACCTGGCGCTTAGTCGCTCGACGACTCGTTCAACCTCGTCGATGACCTCGCTGATACGACGGGCCTCTTGATCGCGGCCCTCGGTGGTGGCGGCGCAGCGCTTCTGCTGGCTGTGTTCTGGCGCCCACCGACAGACTGAGGTCCGGTGGGTCGACATGGGTCGACCCGACGTTCGGTGGATTCGCTTCACCGGTCGTGGCACGAGTAGCCTGTGAAAGTGGACGTCGCGGAGGAGATCGCCCGCCGATGGTGGGAGGATGTATGGGAGCTGGGCGACTTCGATGCGCTCGACGACCTGCTCACCGATCCATTCACCCGACACACGAGTGCCGGGACGATCGTGGCTCCCGTTGCCGACTACAAGCACGTGCTCCGCAGCGTGCAGCGGTCGATCCACCGACCACACACGACGATCGACGATCGACACATCGATCCGACACGGATCTGGACGAGGGCCACCAGCCGAGGCCTGGATCTCGATTCTGGTCGTCAAGTGATCCTCTCGTGGCTCCTGGTCCAACGTATTGCAGACGGACGGATACCCGAGCAGTGGGTCCTGACCGCCCGCGATATCGAGTGGTGACCTGAGACGAATCGACGATCCTTACAGTTGGTCGAAGTCTGGGGATCGCGTGCGGACATGTCGGAGCCGCACGAGGGCGAACCAGATGTTGAGAACGATGATGACGATCCCCATACACACCAGCGTGGCTCCGAGCGAGATCGCGTCCGCGAGCAAGCCGAGCGGAAGCGCCGCGAGCCCAAAACCGCTGAAGCCGAGAATCACCACGCTCTGCAGTCGGCCCTGGTATTCGACCGGCGACATCCGCAGCATCAGGATCTGTGTCG
>JAQCHM010000140.1 GCA_027730885.1 Actinomycetota bacterium
CGGCGAGGAGCTCGGCGAGGCGGGCGACCGTCGCGTCATCCAACGACTCAGCGACGAGGCCGTAGCGGGGGCTCGTCTCCTGAGGAACCAGCGCGTCGACCAGCGTTTCGGGAGCGACGCCGAGGACAGGGGCAAGCACGGCCGCAGTCGCGAGCGGGTCCCTGACCATCTGCGGGTCCGCGACGAGTTCGAGGGAGGGTGTCGAGGCCGCCAGCACGAACCCATCGCGGTCGACGATGGACCCTCGATAGCCAGCAAGGGATCGGGTCCCTGATCGCTGGGATTCGCCCAGGTCGCGCAACCGTTCGGCCCTGCCCGTCTGGAGGTCGACCAGGACACCGACGAACAGGAAACCGATCAGCAAGAAGCCGCCCAGCACGAGACGCAGCCGTCGCCGTGGGTCGAACAGTGGGGCGCGCTTTCGCTTGCGGCTGGCCCGGGCGGCGGCGTTGGCTCGGACATGAGACCCGCTGCCTCGCTGGCCGGTGGGATGGCTGGCCGTCGAACGGCTGGCCGTCGAACGGGTGGCCGTCGGACGCAGGGCCATTGAACGTGGGGCGGTCGAACGGGGTGCCGGCATCAGTCGCCCCCACCGTTCGCCGGGGCCTCGACGAGGGGGCGAACGGCCGTGAAGTACACCGGTTCCGCCGCTCGAACCATGCCGAGCGCATTTGCCCTGCTGATGATCACCGCCGGTGACGAAGCCCGATCGACCTCGCGCTCAAGCCGGGCCAGTTCGGCGTCGGCCTCGACGATCGATCGACGGGTCTGGTCCAACCGGTGTTGGCGTTGGACCAGTTCGGCCTGGGCCAGTGCCACGGCGAAGACGCCCGCGACCAACAGGAAGCAGGTGGTGAAGTAGGCAACGCGGCGAGCGGCCAGTCGGCGTAGCGCTGCACGATCGATCAGGTGAAGACGCGGCCGCTCTGCGCTCGTTGCCACGGGGCGCTCCCCTCTGCGGGGAGTGCGCGCGGCCGAGGTGGCGCGGGTCATCAGGCGGCTCTCCGTTCGATGCCGCGCAGGCGCGCGCTCGCGGCTCGACGGTTTCGTTCCTGCTCAGCCACCTGAGGGCGACGAGCAAGCGGGCGCAGCACGGCGAACTCGGGTTCGGTGGCGGGTACCGGAAATCCGGGCGGGATGTCCACCGTGCTGCGCCTACGAAATACGTCCTTGACCAGGCGATCCTCACCCGAGTGGTAGGTGAGGACCAGCCCGCGACCGCCGGGGACGAGGGCGTCGATGGCCGCCTCGAGCGCGGGGACCAACATGTCCAGCTCATCGTTGACGGCGATCCGCAAGGCCTGAAAAGTGCGCTTGGCCGGGTGGCCGCCGGTGCGACGCGCCGGCGCCGGGATGGCCTGGACCACGACGTCGGCCAGCGCGACCGTTGAGGTGAACGGGCGAGCCGCGATGATGGCAGCGGCGATTCGCGTGGCGAAGCGCTCGTCGGCGTTCCTCCGGAGGATCGAAGCCAGGGTCCGCTGATCAGAAGAGTTGACGATGTCGGCCGCCGAGAGCACGGCATCGGTGTCCATCCGCATGTCGAGCGGACCGTCGTGCCGGTAGCTGAAGCCTCGCTGGGCCCAGTCGAGCTGGGGCGAACTCACCCCGAGGTCGAAGAGGAAGCCGGAGATCCGGGCAATGTCATGGTCGGCGAACGCTTCACCGATGCGATCGAATCGACCGCGGAAGAAGTCGACCCGGGCGCCGAAGCGAGCCAGCCTTCGGGAGCTCGCGTCGAGGGCAAGCGGGTCTCGGTCGATACCGAGGAGTCGCAACTGCGGACAGGTCTCGAGGATCCGCTCGGCGTGTCCTCCACCACCGACGGTTCCGTCAACGAAGGTGCCCGGCGGGACGGAGCCCACGAGGGCTGTGACCTCGTCAATCATCACCGGATCGTGTCTGAACTCCCGATCGGGAGCCGGTGCGGCAGGCGGGACATCGGCCGCGCCCGTGTCCTTGGGTTCGTCCGCCATGACCATCCGACGTCACCTGTGCTCGACTCGTCCATCGGTAGCCCCCCGGGATCAAGGCGCAAGCCAGGATTTCTCCCTGGTCGTTGCTGAGGGGTAGCGGGCGGAGTTGTGGGGCAGAAGTACCACTCTCTCGAGCCCGGAAGGCAACCGATGTGCGAAACGCTTGCAGGTTTCGTTGACTCCTTTCGAACGCAATCTTTCCTGAACGCAATCTTTCTCGAACGCAATCTTTCCTAGAGACCGAGCCGTGCGATCGAGGCCGCCAACTCTTCGCTGACCTCGGGGCTCTCCATGACTGCCTGGAACGTCTGGGCCGCCCAGATCTCGACTCGATCGAGTCGGCCGGCCACGACTACTTGATCAGCAAAGTCGAACTGCGTGAGCAGTTCGCGTGGGAGCGTGATCCTTCCGGCTGAGTCCAGCCGAACTTCTCGAGCACCGACGATGAGTTTGCGGAAGACCATTTGCGTGATCTCCCGGGCGTCGAGCAGGCCCTCCCAACGTGCGGTGACCGTCTTGAAGCCCTCGCCCGTCCAAAGGCCGATGCAGTTGTCCAGCTGTGTGACGTACCCCTTCTCCTCGAAGTATGCGCGATACCCCGAAGGAAGTACGACGCGACCCTTCTCGTCGAGCGAATGGTCGTGCTGTCCGACAAACATGCACCACCCAACTCCCAATCCGAACGGTCGCCCTGCGGGCGTCCGGCTGGAACGCCCTCCTACTGTGCTTACTGACTTGCACTTCGCTTACTGACTTGTACTTCGTGTAGTGGGCGTGTGCCCCACTACGTAACACTTTATGACATTTCGACCCACATAACAAGCATTTCTCGACAATCCGCGCGCAATTGACCACATCGAGCGCGAACACGCGTTCGAGACCAACGCGCTGACCTGGACCTTTGCCCCCGTGGGGCGGTGTGGGGGCGCGAAGGAAGTTCGTGGGGCGAAGTGGGTCGGTGGACCGCGGACCGGCGCCCGCGCGGTGAACTCAGCCCAGGAGTTGCTTGCCGAGTTCGCTCAGGGCCAAGTTCTCGACCCGTTGGCGCTGCCGCCGACCGCTGGCTCGTAGCCACGCCGACGGCGCCCAGTCGGCGGCCTCGGCCAGACGAGCGACCTCGCGTTCAAGGCAGGCGGGGCAGGTGCAGTCGGGCACGAACAACGGGTTGGGTCGTTCCCCCTCGGCGTTGGCCATTGCCGTGCACTCTGCCACAGCCAACAACGATACTCGCTCGGCCGGAATCGGGCAGTAGCCTCACCTGCCCATGGTTGCCGACGTGTCGATCGCCGAGGGCTCGGCCCAAGCGTTCCTGGACGACGACGCCCTCGCTCGTGATCCAGAACGGCCGGCCGTCGCAGTGCAGCGCGTACAACGGCCGACGCTGGTGCTCGGTAGCACACAACCCGCCGATCTGGTGATTGACGCGACCTCGCCGGAACGTGCTCAGTGGGACGTGATTCGACGGCGCTCCGGCGGCGGTCTGGTGGTCCTGCAACCGAGCAGCGGCGTGTGGGTCGACGTATTCATCCCGACCTCGCACCGACGCTGGGATCCCGACGTGAACCAGGCCTTTCACTGGCTGGGCCGGGCGATGGCCGAGGCCCTCGCTCCACTCCTGCATCCGCCATCGTCGGCCGCCCCCCGCGTCCTGTCGGTCCACACCGGGCCGCTCACGGGCCGCTCCGCCGGTCGGCTGTACTGCTTCGCCGGCCTCGGACCGGGAGAAGTAATGGTTTCCGGCCCCGACGGGAACGACCGCAAGGTGGTCGGCATCAGCCAGCGGCGTACCCGGGCCGGCGCCCGATTCCAGTGCTTCGTTGCACTCCGCCATGACCCGCAGCGCGCCCTGCCGCTGATCAGCCCCGGCTACCGCGAGCAGATGAAGGACGCGATGCGCTCCGCCAACGCCGGATGGCCGCACGACTCGCTGATTCCGGACGTCGCGAGGCTCGAGGCAAGCGTCATCGACGCGTTGGTCAGCGCCCTCTGATCATCTGGGCCCGGACGAGGCACCCGGGGTTGGAATTCCTGCGGGACGGACCCCGGCGCACGTACTACCTTGTGCCCATGTCGCGTGTCCTCGTGCTGAACGCCACCTCCGAGCCAATCGGTGTCGTTTCCGACCGGCGCGCCGTCGCGCTCACCCTCGGACACAAGGTCGAGGTTCTTGCCGCGGGGCAGCAGACTTTCGCCAGCGAGCGGCTGGTGGTGCCGGTACCTGAGGTGGTCCGTCTGCGGTACTTCGTGAAGGTCCCCTACCAGCGATCGGCCCCGCTCAACCGCAAGGCGGTCTTCGCGCGCGACGAAGGGCGATGCCAGTACTGCACCAAGCCCGCCGAGAGCATCGACCACGTGGTTCCTCGCAGCCGCGGCGGACCACACGAGTGGACCAACGTGGTCGCCTGTTGCCGCCGGTGCAACACGCTCAAGGGTGACCGACCGCTCCAGGCGTGCGGTCTCGAACTCCGTTGCAAACCGGCCGCGCCGGCCCGCCACCTCTGGCTGACGCTGACCGCAGGAAACGTTCCGGATTCGTGGGATCGCTACCTGCCGGTAGCCAAAGCCGCGTAGATTGGTCGCATGCAGCCCACGTACAGCGCCGAGGCCGAGGCCTACCGCCTGAAGATCCAAGCCTTCCTCAGCAGCAACCTCCCCGACAACTGGGCCGGACTGGGTGCGCTCGACGGCGAAGAGGCGTTGGCTTTCACCCGGAAGTGGCGTGACATCCTGCGGGACAATCAGTTGCTCGCCCCCTCATGGCCGCTCGAGAACGGCGGCGCCGGCCTCTCCCAACTCGAGTCGGTCATCATGGCTGAGGAGTTCCAAAAGGCCGGCGTGCCGACCGGCGGCACCAACGACCCGTTCAGCATCCAGATGGTCGGAAACACCATCGTGACGTGGGGCACCGAGGAGCAGAAGAAGCACTTCCTGCCGAAGATCATCTCGGGCGAGCACCTGTGGTGCCAGGGATACTCCGAGCCCAACGCCGGGTCTGATCTCGGCAACCTTGGTTGCCGGGCCAGTCTCGACGGCGACGAATGGCAGATCAACGGTCAGAAGATCTGGACGTCCGCCGGTCACCTCGCCAACCACATCTTCGTCCTGACCCGCACCGATCCCGATGCCCCGAAGCACCGCGGTATCACCTTCCTCCTCGTACCGATGGATCAGCCCGGCGTCGAGGTGCGGCCGATCAAGATGATCAGCGGCGACTCGGAGTTCAACGAGGTGTTCTTCACCGACGCCAAGTGCCCGAAGGAGAACGTCATCGGTGAAGTCAACGGCGGATGGGCCGTCGCCATGACCCTCCTGGGCTTCGAACGGGGCGAAGCAGCAGCGACGACGCCCGTGGCCTTCCGTGGCGAGTACGACCGCCTCGTCGAACTGGCGAAGAGCCGCAACAAGACGGACGACCCGATCATCCGCCAGCGCTTGGCGTGGGCCCATTCCAAGGTCCAGATCATGCGGTTCCTCGGCATGCGGACGCTCACCAAGTTCCTTGCCGGCGAACATCCGGGGCCCGACGCCTCGATCTTCAAGCTGTACTGGTCCGAGTACCACCGGCAGGTAACGGAGTTGGCGGTCGACATTCTCGGCGCCGACGGTCTCACGGTCGAAGGCAAGTTCCCCAACGGCGCGTTCACCACCGACGATCCGGGCGCCGACACTGCGGCCTCCGGCACCTGGATCGGTACGTTCCTGAACGCGCGTGCCGGGACCATCTACGCCGGCACCAGCCAGGTGCAACGCAACATCATCGGCGAAATGGTGCTCGGCCTTCCCAAAGAGCCCCGCACCGACGCCGGGGCTTGGCGCGACATCCCCAAGTGACCGAACGGGCGAGTCAACGCGGCGTGCTCGTACCGCAGGGAACGATCGGCGCCGCCATGGCGGTGGTGAAACGGCCCGATCTCTGGATCGTCGCCCTTCGCACCGCGGCCTCGATGACCCCCAGACGCTGGTGGGCCCACCCGCCGTTCCTGCCGTTGCCCGACCGGGGCTGGATGGCCTTCCGTCTCGAAACCGCGTACGGCGGCGACGCCCGCGGGCCGGTTCGGGCCGAGGATCTGATCACCTACCTGGAGTGGCGTAGGCGGTTTTGAGCCATCAACGTTCAATCCGACGCAGGCCGCACGACGCCGACCACGCGACCGAGGCCGCGGAGAGCCACGGCGGCGGCGCCGATCAGTGGACCCTCGTCGCCACATCCGGCGGGCGCGATGCGGGCGCCACGGCTGTGGTCGAGTCGGCAGATGCGATCGATCTCGGCCTGGGCCGCTGTGAAGAACGGTTCTCCATACCCCAACGCCACCGAGCCCGCGACCACGGTCAGGCGTAGGTCGAGGAGGTTCGAGACCGAACCGACCGCACGGCCGACCGCCCGCCCGACACGGTCGATCTCGGCGGTCGACGCTGTCGCGGGCGCCCGCCCGGTTCGGAACTGGATGGCGGTGCCCGACGCCTCGGCTTCGAGCACGCCGGGCACGTGATCGGGCAATGGCGTGCCCTCTGGTTCCACGACGATGTGGCCCACGTGGCCCGCATTCCCTGTGTTTCCGTCGAGCAGTCGCGAGTCGAGGACGATGCCTCCGCCGACGCCGGTCGAGACCACCATCGCCATGAAGTCCGTCTGGCCGACGGCCGCCCCGACCCAGCCCTCGGCCAGGGCCAAGGCTTTGGCGTCGTTGTCGACGTGGGTCTGTAGCCCCGTGAGACGAGCAAGCTCCTCGGCCAATGGGAACGACCGCCACGCCGGAATGTTCAACGGCGACACCAACACGCCACCGGACGACATCGGTCCGCCGCATCCGACTCCGCAGGCGACGTACTGGTCGAACGGGCTGAACCGAGCCACGAGTCCGGCCAACGCGTCGAACAGCACACGCTCGTCCGAGGTCGACGGGGTCGGAAGCTGATCTCGGCGACGCAACCGGCCGTCGGTATCGACAACGCCCACGGCGAGTTTCGTTCCACCAAGGTCGACGGCGAGGACCAGCTCCATCCCGCGCACGGTAGTGGCCCGCCGAGCCCGAAACGGCGCCGGAGAAAATCTCATCTTGGTGCGACGTAAGCCACCGAGGAGTCCTGACTAGTGTGCGAGGAGTGTGTGCGTCGCCTGCCCTCGATCAAGACACCGCCGACCGCTTCGCCCGCGTGTTTCAGGCAATCAGCGACAACATGGAGTTGGTGGTCCGCGGGAAACGAGAAGTGATCGAGCAGACCCTGCTCTGCCTGGTGTCGAGCGGCCACTTGCTGGTCGAGGACGTCCCCGGCGTCGGTAAGACCACGCTGGCGAAGGCGGTGGCGCTCTCGGTCGGGAGCAAACTCGGTCGGGTCCAATTCACGCCAGACCTCCTGCCGGCCGACGTGACCGGCGTGAGCATCTGGAATCGACAACAATCCGCGTTCGAGTTTCGTCCCGGTCCGATCTTCACCGGACTCCTGCTCGCCGACGAGATCAATCGAGCGTCGCCCAAGACCCAGTCCGCCCTGCTCGAGGCGATGGCCGAGGGTCAGGTGACCGTCGATGGCATCACCCATCAGCTCCCCGACCCGTTCATGGTCATGGCGACCCAGAACCCGATCGAGCAGGAAGGCACCTACCCCCTCCCCGAGAGCCAGCTCGATCGTTTCCTGATGCGGGTCTCGGTCGGCTACCCCGGGCGGGACAGCGAACTGGCGATCCTCCATGCCCACGAGGCCGATGGGCTCATCAATCGGTTGTCCGCGGTGGCCACCGTGAACGATGTACGGGCCATGACCCGAGCCGTCACCCAGGTCCCCCTCGCCGATGACCTCCGGATCTACCTCGTCGATATCGCCGAGGCCACCCGCAGACATCCGGCTGTCTCGCTCGGCATGTCGCCGCGGGCAACGCTGAGCCTCCAACGCGTCAGCCGGGCCCGGGCCATCTCCAACGGGCGCCTGTACGTGACCGACGACGATGTCAAGGCGGTCGCAGCCCACGTCATCGCCCACCGCCTTCAGCTCCGGCCCGACGCCCAGCTGCAGGGCACGACGGCCGCCTCGGTGATAGCCGACATCCT
>JAQCHM010000141.1 GCA_027730885.1 Actinomycetota bacterium
CCGGCGTCGCGGGCCGCGCCCACCGTCGGCGAACCGACGTTCGGTTCCGGTAGCGCCACGCAGGACACGCTCGCCGCGACCAAGATCGCACCGATCATGCGGGAGCAGCCAAGGACGCCCCAGCGCCAGGCGAGAAGATTCGCTGTCATCGTGTGCACATCTTGGCGGTACCGTAGGGCCTTCGTCGAGGACTTGGTTCTCGCGGGGGCCGCTAGCTCATCGGGTTAGAGCAGGGGACTTTTAATCCCAAGGTGCCGGGTTCGAGCCCCGGGCGGCCTACTTCGCGGGGTCCAGGGACCCCCCCGAATCAATAGCGCTCTGCCTGTTCCGGTAACCTCGTGGCCATGCCGCGCATCTCGCCCGATCTCGACACACCGTTCCGCACCGGGGAAAAGGTACGAACAACTCGCGATCTTCCCGGTGTTCCCGAGGGCAGTCGCGGCAGGGTGAAACTGGTGAACGGGCTGCACACCTGGGTTCGTTACTGGGTCACGTTCAACAATGGCGAGATCATGGGTCAGCTCAGCCAGGACGATCTGGTCCGTCCTGACATGGTCGCGGCCTGGCACGAGCGCGCCGCTCGAGCCAGCGTCGCTTCGCCGTCGGCCGGAGCAGGTGAGCCTGCAGCCGTCGACGCCGCACCGGCTGCCGAGGGCGCAGCCGGACTCATTCCTGCCGCGATCCTCGAGCGCAGCCGAGCAGCCAAGGCGCGCCTGCTCGGGTGAACCTCGGCGCGCGCCACGGAATCGCGGTCGGGATAGCGGTCGCTGCGCTCGGCGCTTGCACGTCCCCTTCCGCTGACTCGACCGGCCCCGCACCGGCCTCCCCTGCACCCACCGCCACGTCAGCCACTGCATCTGAACGGGTCGCCACATCTGGTTCGGAAACGACCGAGCTGGACGAAGCTACGGTCCTCGGCGGTCGCTACACCGTCGAGGTCGTGGCGATCCATCCTCACGATCCCGACGCCTACACCCAGGGGCTCGAGCTCCATGACGGCCTCCTACTCGAGAGCACCGGGCGATTCGGGGAGTCGAGCCGACGTTGGGTCGTACCCGAGACCGGCGAGATCGTCGGCATCGAGCCGCTCGACGACGAACTCTTCGGCGAAGGCATCACGATGGTCGACGATCAGATCTTCCAACTGACGTGGACCAACGGCCGTGTACTCCTCGCAGACGGCGCAACCCTCGAACAACGTTCCGAGATCGGCCACGAAGGCGAGGGCTGGGGCATCTGCCACGACGGCACGGCGCTGATCATGAGCAACGGTTCGGCCGACCTGACGATCCGTGACCCCGAGACCTTTGTCGTTCGTTCGACCATTCCGGTGACGAACCAGGGGGCATCGGTTCCTCGGCTCAACGAACTCGAGTGCCGAGCCGGTCAGGTTCTGGCCAATGTCTACGGGTCCGACGAGATCGTCGTGATCGACCCGAAGACGGGATTGGTGGTCGCGACCATCGATGCCGGCGACCTCCGTCCCTCGGATCTCCCGATCGATGACCTCGACTTCGCGCTCAACGGCATCGCCCACGATCGCAACACCGGCACCCTGTACCTGACCGGCAAACTCTGGCCGGTGCTGTACGAGGTTCGTCTCGTCGCTGGTTGAGTTTCGGTCCCGCGGGAGGTTGCAGCAGAATGTCGCCTGGACCTCGGGACACCGGGCCCTTCGAAAGTGGGAGAACGACATGGTCAACTTCTGTTGGTTCAACCTGATGCCGTGGCCGGATCTGCCCGACGACTTCCGGGAGACGACCCGATCGGTCTGGGTCGACATCCCGAATACGCTCTTCGATCCCCAGCGGGCCAACGGCCTCTATCACCAGTACATGGACCAACTCGAGTTCGCCGACGCACTCGGCTTCGACGGCATCGGGGTGAACGAACACCACCAGAACGGCTACGGCATCATGCCGTCCCCGAACATCATCGCAGCCGGGCTGGCCCGACGGACCAGCCGGGCCGCTCTGTGCGTCATCGGCAATTCGATCGCCCTCTACAACCCGCCTCTACGCGTCGCCGAAGAGTTCGCGATGCTCGATGTCATCAGTGGCGGTCGGCTCGTTGCCGGGTTCCCCGTCGGCACGTCGATGGACACGAACTACTGCTACGGCCAGATCCCTGCCCTCACCCGGGACAAGTACGGCGAGGCCCACGGGCTCATCATGCGAGCGTGGGCGGAAGAGGAGCCGTTCGCGTTCGACGGCAAGTACAACCAGCTCCGCTACGTGAACTGTTGGCCGAAACCGATCCAGAAGCCGCATCCCCCGATCTACATCCCGGGCGGCGGATCGATCGAGACGTGGGACTTCTGCCTCGACCATGACTACAACTACTCCTACCTCTCCTTCGGCGGGCACAAAGCCGGCAAGCTCCTCATGGATGGCTACTGGAACCGGGTGGCCGAACGGGACAAGGACGAGTCACCGGGTCGGGCGGCGTTCGCTCAGATCTTCTGCGTCGCCGACAACGACGCCGAGGCCGAGAAGCTGTACGCCGAGCACATGCTCTATTTCTTCAATCGCTGCCTCCACGTCTACCCCGGCTTCGCCGACGCCCCCGGGTATCGAACCATCAAGACGGTGAAGGCTGGGGTCCTCAGTCAGGTTCGCAAGGAGAACCAGGACCTCTTCAGCAACCTCACATGGAAGGACCTCGTCGAGGGTGGTTTCGTCATCGCCGGCGGACCCGACACGGTGCGGGAGCAGACCGAACACATGATCAAGGAACTCCGCCTCGGTACCGTGTTCACCCTCCTGCACATGGGCAACATGCCGGACGAGAAGACTCGGTACTCCTCCCAGTTGTTCGCCGAGAAGGTCATGCCACAGTTGAAGAACCTGTGGCCCGACTATGCCTCGGACGACCGTTGGTGGCCAAAGCCGATGGCGAACCGGGTACAACCCGAACTGGGGCTCGACCATGCCCGTCGAGCTGCGCTGAAGCCCGAGGTGAAGTGACGTGACGGACGGAGTCCAGCTCTCGACCGTCCGCACCCGCCGCGGCCTCGAGATCGAAGTACAGACCAGAGGCACCGGTGCAGACCTCGTCTGGTTCCACGGCTTGGTGGGCCTGGCGCCGACCGAGCCGGTCCTCGATCTGCTGGCCGAGACGTTCAAGGTCCACGCGCCGGTGTGGCCGGGATACGGCAGCATCGAGAACGAGACCGACGTCGAGGACATGCTCGAGTTCGCCCTGCTCGGATGGGACATCGTCGACGCGCTCGGTGTGGTTCGACCGCACCTCGTCGGACATTCCTTCGGGGCCATGATTGCGGCCGAGATGGCCTGCGTCGCCCGCAACGACCTTGACCGGCTGGCGCTCGTGGCCCCCTACGGCCTGTGGGTCGACAGCTGTCCCTTGCCCGACCCGTTTGCGACGCTCCCGTTCGAGTTGGCCGACTTGCTGTTCGATGACCCGGCGAACGCACCGAAGCTGCTGCCGCCTGGGCTCGATCTGTCGACCGATCAAGGCCTGGCCGAGTTCATGATCCGGAACAATCGGCGGCTGGGAACCGCCGGCAAGATCATGTTCCCGATCCCCAATCGGCGCCTGTCGAAACGGCTGTACCGGCTCACCGCGCCGACCGCCGTCATCTTCGGCAGCGGCGACCGACTGGTCGATCCCCACTACGCCGAGGCCTGGCAGGCCGCGCTGCCCGATGCTCACGTCTCGACATTGTCGGGTGGGCACCTGCTCAACCTGGAGGCGCACGAGGCGTTGGCCGCCGCGCTCGCTGCCTTCTTCGTCGACTAGCGTGCTCGCCTGCGCTGGCTGATCGTTCACGCGAACCCCGATCCCCATGCGTTCAGCGCAGCCCTACGTGACCAAGCCCTGGCCAGCCTGGCGTCTGCCGGTCATGACGTTCGGCTCATCGACCTCTACGGACTGGGCTTCAATCCGAACTTCAGCGCCGAAGAGCACCGCAACTACCTCCAGATCGCGACGGCGCATCCCGATCCCTTGGTGCGAGCCCACATCGACCTCCTGCGTTGGGCCGAAGGGCTGGTCTTCGTCTACCCGACCTGGTGGGCCACCGTCCCCGCGATCCTCAAAGGCTGGCTCGACCGCACCTTCCTGCCTCAGGTCGCCTTCACCCTGGACCCTGCGACGCAGAAGGTCACCCCTGCGCTGAGCAACGTCCGTCGCCTCGTGGGCATCACCACCACCGGATCGCCGGCGTGGCGGGTCCGGCTTCTGGGAGACGGCGGGAGGACCACCATCGGGAGGACCCTGCGACTCGTTTGTCACCGTCGGACCAAGGTCAGCTGGCTCGTGCTCGGATCCGTGCACGAGCGGTCGGCCCGCGAGCGAGCCCACTTCCTCTCCGACATCGATCGAAGTCTCCGAGGACTCCAATGACGACGGGAGCAGCCGCGTGGCCCCCCTCCTCGTGATCTGTCATCTGCGGCCGGACTCGCTCACCAGAGCGGCGGCCCAGCGGGTCGTTGCCGGTCTCGAGAAGGCGGGCGAAGCGGTTCGTGTGCTCGATCTGGAGGCCGAGGACTTCGAGGCATGTCTCTCCCTGGAGGAGAAGCTGCACTATGACGCCGGGCCAGAATCCCGGCCCGAACTCCGGGCGCACTTCGATGCGCTCGAGTGGGCGACCCGCATCGTGTTCGTTTATCCCACTTCGTTCAGCGGCCACCCTGCTCGCCTCAAAGGATGGTTCGATCGGGTCTGCATCCCGGGCGTAGCCTTCGACGCGCCCGCCGGGACGACCCGGGCGAAGCGCCGCCTCACCAACATTCGCCGGCTGGAGGTGGTGACCACCCACGGTTCCTCTCGCTGGATCAACCTGCTCCAGGCCCACTCGGGTCAGCGGTTGATCTTCCGCTCCCTTCTGGCCGTCTGCCACCCGCTCTGCACGGTGCGCCGTACGACGATCTACGGCCTCGACCACCTCAGCGAGGCCGAGGTGCAGGCATGGCTCGACACGGTCGAAGCCCGGTTCGCCCGCTGATTGTCAGCGATCGTTCCGATGTTCAGTCGGCAACGAGTTCGGGCGCGGCCTCGGCCGACTCCGCCCGGCGCGCGCTCAAGCGAGCCGCGACACGAGCCGACTTCTCGATGTAGGCCAGGGTCCGTTCCTGAGCCGCTTCGGCTTCGGGTGTGAGGCCTGTCAGATCGGCAAGACCCCAATGACGCAAGACCACCGGTTCGAGGATCTGCTCGTGATGGACGGCGAGATCGTAGATGCCGGCCTTGGCGATCCTCTTGGCATGGGCCGCGAAGTCGGGGATACCGGTCCCCGGCATGGCGAACTGGAGGACCTCCGGTTCGAGCGCGAGCACCATCATCGAGGGATCGAGCTCGAAGCCGGCGGTGGCGATATCGCGGTAGAACAGGAAGTGATGATTCTCATCGATCGCGACCTGACGCATGATGTCGTAGCCCGCGCTGTCCTCGATGAGGGCGCCGGTGTTGCGATGCGAGATACGAGTGGCCAGTTCCTGCATCGTGACGTAGCACATGCCATGGGCCGGAGTTGGCGGCTCGGGAACCTTGCCTCCGCTCATCTGCGCCATTCGTCCGCGCTCGAGGGCCACGGGATCGATGGCTCGGGTCACCGTGAGGTAATCGCGAATTGCGGTGGCGTGGCGTCCTTCCTCGGCCGTCCATCGGCGAACCCACTCGCCCCAGGCGCCATCGCGCCCGAACATGCGCTCGATGTCTCGGAAGTAGTACGGCAGATTGTCCTCGGTCAGGAGGTTGACGAACAGTGCGCTCCGGACCTCGTCGGGAAGGTAGGCCTCCTCGGGCGACCACTCGTAGCCCTCTTCGAAGTCGCGACCCCGACTCCACGGGACGAGCGTGTGCGGGTGCCACTCCTTGGTCTTGGTCAAGTGGCGATCGAGCAGCGAGGCGGCGACCGGCTCCAGCTCGGCGAGGAAGGCAACGTCTCCGGCAGGGATGCCAGCGCGGGTACTCATCGTTCCAGCCTACCTACTAGTAGGTAGGGAGACGACGCGTGCCGACCACACCACCCCCAATGCCTTCGTTCATTCCACCGATGAAGGCCGTCAGCCGACCGCGGCGCATTGCCTCGTTCACCGATGACTGGGCGATCGAACTCAAGTGGGACGGCATGCGCATGCAGGCGCACATCGGGCGCGGTGGGACGGCCTTGTATTCGGGTTCGGGAAAGGTGGTCACCTCGGGCTTGCCTGAGCTCGCGCTGCTGGACGCCGACGTGGGCATCGACGCGGTACTCGATGGGGAACTCGTTGTGTTCAGCGACGGCCGGCCGTCGTTCTCACATCTGCAGCAGCGCATCCACGTGGCCCAGCCGAACGCACAGCTGTCAGCTGAGTACCCCGTCGTCTATTTGATCTTCGATCTCCTCTCGCTCGACGGCCACGAGCTCGGTGGCTTGCCGTACCGAGAACGGCGAAGACTGCTCGAATCCCTGATCGATGACGGCCCAGCATGGAAAGTTCCTTCGTTTCACGTGGGTACGGCCTCAGCTCTCCTCGAGCTGGCCGAGACGCGAGGACTCGAGGGAATCGTGGCCAAGCGACTCGAGAGCTCGTATCAGCCAGGGCGACGAAGCCCGGACTGGGTAAAGGTCAAGATTCGCCACCGCCAGGAGTTCGTCGTCGGGGGCTGGGCCGAGGGAAGGAACTCGCTTCAGGGGCAGATCGGTTCGTTGGTCGTCGGCGTTCAGGGCCCGGGAGGCCTCGCGTTCGCAGGATCGGTTGGGTCCGGCCTGACCGAGGCCGAGCGAGCCCGGCTCGCCGGTCAGTTGGCGTCAGGGCCTCAACCTTTCGCCGGAGATGCCCGGCTGATCCTGGACGCTCTCCCCCAAGAACCTCACTGGGTCGTACCCGACCTGGTCGTCGAGATCGAGTACTCGCTCTGGCCCGAAGGCGGATCACTCTGGCATCCGGTCTACCTGGGCCAGCGCGTCGATCGCGACCCGGCAGACGTGGTTCGGGAGATGACCTAGACTGCCCGACAATGCGGGATGGCACGTCAGACTCGATTCGCCTCGCCTTTCCGGCGTCGCCGGAGTTTGCCCGGATCGCCAGGATCGGCTTGGCCGGATTGGCATTCCGGCTCGGCATCGAGGTCGCCGTGGTCGAACGACTCAGACTGGCCGCCGACCTCTGCGTCGCGTTGTTGGCGGGCGATGGGCGGATCGTCGTCGAGGCCCGGTGGGGTCCCGGGCACCTCGACGTCGATCTGACTCGCCACGGGTCCGAGCTCGACGAGGACGCCTTCGCCCTGGCGTTCGGAGCGCTGGCCGCGCTGGTCGACCGCGTCGAGGCCCTACCTGAAGGCATTTCGTTCGGTCTCTCCGACTGACAGCGTCAGCCCGTGCTCCCGAATCCGCTGACGCCCCGGTCGTCCGGCGCGGCAGGCAAGACGCCGACGAGCGCGAGGGTGAGGTCGGGGACGGGCAACACGAGGAGCTGGGCGATCCGCTGCCCTCGTTCGAAAACGAAGTCCTCGTCGCCGTGGTTGATGAGCACCACCTTGATCTCGCCGCGATAGCCCGAGTCGATCAGCCCCGGCGCATTGAGTACCGTCACCCCGGAGTTGAGGGCGAGTCCGGACCGCGGCAGGACGAGCGCGCAAACGCGATCGGGGACCGCGACAGCGAACCCGGTCGGCACCAAGCGACGTTGGCCGGGTCCGATGACGCCGCCCTCGCGCGCCGGGAGATCGACCGCGGCATCCCCGACACGCGCCTTGGCCGGCGCGGCCAGCGCCCGATCGAGGGCCTCGAGGTACACGGTCAACGATCGACCGGCAGGATCATCCATCAGTAGGAACTGTATTCCCACCGGTAGGGTGACGCCGTGTTGGTATGGATGGATCTCGAGATGACCGGCCTGGACCCCAAGCAGCACGTGATCGTCGAGATCGCGACGCTGATCACTGACGACGAACTCAACGTGGTCGCAGAAGGACCCGACCTCGTGATCTTCGCGACCGAGGAGCACCTGGC